>NZ_JBAPLV010000031.1:0-41877 GCF_037083865.1 Klenkia terrae
TCTACTGCAACCGGCCTACTGACCAGCGGTGTTGCGACGACCCCTGGAATCCGCCACGGTGCGGGGCCCTCGTGCGCGCTCAGCCGCGCGCGGCGGCCAGCTCGTCCCGGGTCGGCGGGTCCGCGCCGACCTTGGTGCAGCACAGCGCCGCCACCAGCGACGCGTCGGCGACCACCCGGGCCAGCACGTCGTCCTCGACGGCGTCCAGCGCAGCACGGGTGGTGACCCCGGCCTCCAGCAGGCCGGTCAGGAACCCGGCGGCGAGGGAGTCCCCGGCGCCGACGGTGTCCGCGACGGTCACCGTCGGCGGCGTGTGCCGCAGCAGTGGTCGGCCCGGGCGGGCCACCCGCAGCGGTGCCCCGCCGTCGGTGAGCAGGACGACCCCCGGGCCCCGGTCGGCCCACCGCTGCGCCGCCTCGTCCAGGTCCGTCGTGGCGGGCTCGAGCCAGGCCAGGTCCTCAGCGCTGACCTTGACCACGTCGGCGACGGCGAGCAGGCGGTCCAGCCGGGCCCGGACGTCGTCTGCGGTGTTGCCGAAGCCCTCGGCCAGCGAGACCCGGATGTTGGGGTCGACGCTGACCAGCGCCGACCCGTCGGCGTGCAGCCGCTCCGCCAGCCCGGCGATCGCCCCGCAGCCCGGCGCGGTCCACGACGAGATCGACCCGACGTGCAGCGCCTGGCTGCCCTGGGGCCAGGCCTGGGCGACCTCGGCGTCGGTCCACTGCCAGTCGGCGGCGCCGAGCACGTGGAAGCCGTAGTCCGCCGAGCCGTCCGCGGCCAGGCCCACCACGGCCAGACTCACCGGGTCGGCGGACTGCACGCTGCGGCCGACGTCCACGCCGGACAGCTCGGCGTGCCGGCGCAGGTTGCCCGCCAGGGGACCGGTGCCGAACCGGGCGAGCAGGTGCACCGGGTGGCCCAGGCGCCCGGCGGCGACCGCCACGTTGAGCGCGTTGCCCCCCGGCCGGGCCACGAACCGCGGTGCGGTGCCCTCGGCCCCGGCGTCACCGGAGGGGTCCGGGATGAGGTCGACGACGAGCTCCCCGAGCACGGTCAGCATGGGTCGGACAGTAGCGGCGCGCGCTCCCGCGGAGCCCTTGTGGCCCCGGGCACCCTGGTACTGGGACGATGGGTCCCGACGACGTCGCCCGCGCGGTGCGCACCTGCCCTGCGGGGCGCGCCCGACCAGGAGGAACCATGCCCAACCCGTTCGTGAAGTTCTGGAAGTACCTCACGGCGTCGGCCAACGCGCAGATCGACGAGCGCGCCGACCCGAAGATCCAGATCGCACAGGCGATCGAGGGCGAGCAGCAGCGCCACCAGTCGCTGGCCAACCAGGCCGCGGCCGTGCTGGGCAACCAGCGGCAGCTGGAGATGCGGCTCAACCGGCAGCTGGGCGAGGTCGAGCAGCTGCAGTCCTCGGCGCAGCAGGCACTGGCCCTGGCCGACCAGACCCGGGCGACCGACCCGGCCAAGGCGGGGGAGTACGAGCAGGCCGCGCAGGCGTTCGCCACCCAGCTGGTCAGCGCCGAGCAGTCCATGGAGGACCTCAAGCGCAGCCACGACGAGGCGCTGCAGGCCGCCGAGCAGGCCAAGGGCGCCGTCGAGCAGAGCCGCATGCGGCTGCAGACCATCCTCGCCGAGCGCACCAAGCTGCTCTCCCAGCTGGAGCAGGCCAAGATGCAGGAGCAGGTCTCGGCCTCGCTGCGGTCGGTCAACGAGCTGTCCGCGCCGGGCAACACCCCGAACCTGGGCGAGGTGCGGGACAAGATCGAGCGGCGCTACGCCAACGCCCTCGGCCAGGCCGAGCTGGCGCAGAACTCTGTCGAGGGCCGCATGGCCGAGGTGCAGAAGGCGACCCTCGACGTCGCCGGTGCGTCCCGGCTGGCCCAGATCCGGGCCGGCATGGGCGGCGGCGCCGGGGCGGGCCAGCAGGCCGTCACGGGTTCGCAGGCCGCCGGTGCGATCGAGCAGGGTGCCCCCCAGGTCGCCCCGCAGGTCTCCCAGCCGATCGAGCAGCACGACCAGCGGCCCCAGCAGTAAGCAGAAGCACTCCGACCGACGAACGCCCTCCCCGCGCTGCGGGGAGGGCGTTCGTCGTCAGTAGCGCGCGCGGCGGGGTTCGGTGCCTGCCTGGCCGGTGCGGGCGCGGGGGTCGACGGGCACCGGGGTGGCCTGGCAGCGGGGGCACCACCAGGTGACCCGCTCCTGCAGGTCCGGGCCCTGGTCGCCGAGCAGGATCGTCGTCCGGCAGCGTCGGCAGGGACGGCCCTTGCGGCCGGCGACCCAGTGGTCCTGGCCGCGCCGGGTGTCCCCGGTGGTGCTCTGCTCCGGCCGGTCGCGGTTGGCCAGCATGAGGGTCCGGGCCCGCTCGACCAGGCCGGGCAGGTCCGGGACGTCGGCCACCCGCGCCCACGGGTTCACCCCTGAGAGGAACAGGCTCTCCACCTTGTAGAGGTTCCCGATCCCGGCGAGGTTGCGCTGGTCCAGGATGGCCACGCCGACCTGCTGCTCGGGTGCGGCGCGCAACCGGCGGACCGCCTCGGCCAGGTCCCAGTCCGGGCCCAGGACGTCGGGGCCCAGGTGCCCCACCAGGCTGTCCTCCTGGCTGGTCGGCACCATGGCCATGTCGTGCAGCCGGTACCCGACGCACTCCCACTCGGGGGTGGCCAGGACCGCGCGGACGGCGAACCCCGGCCCACCCCGCCACCGCGCGCCCGGGCGGTAGAGGTGCCAGCTGCCGTCCATCCGGTAGTGCGTGCGCAGGGTGCGGCCGTCGGCGAAGCGGATGAGCATGTGCTTGCCGCGCGGCACCACCTCGGTGACGGTGGCGCCGGTGAGGTCGACCGCGGCCAGCTGGGGGACCCGGAGCTCGCCGCGGGTCAGCGTCGCGCCGTGCAGCGCGGTGTCCATCCGCTGCGCTGCCAGCCAGACGGTGTCTCCCTCGGGCACGTCGCCATCCTCCCCGGTGGTGAGGTGGTGTGCCCGGCGGTGTGAGGCCGCCGACATCCGGAAGACATCCAGATGTCTCAGTGCTGAGACATTCCGTGCAGACGAGGAGCCCCGGCCACGCGGTGGCCCCGCAGCCGGTGACGGTCACCGCGGCCCGCGTGGTCCGGCCCGACCGGCGCGAGGCCTTCGAGGAGTGGGCCCGCGACGTGCAGGCCCTGGCGGCCACGTTCCCCGGTCATCTGGGGTCCTCCACCCTGCGGCCCGGTGCGGGCAGCGACGAGTACCACCTGGTGTACCGGTTCGCCGACGCCGACTCCCTGGCCGGCTGGGAGCGTTCGCCGGAGCGTGCCGCACTCGTGGCCCGGCTCGGCGACCTCGTCGAGGACGAGCGCTTCGCCCGGGTCGAGGGTCTGGAGGGGTTCTTCGGGCGCACCGCCCCGGCGGCGCCCGCCTGGCGGGTGATCCTGCTGACCGTCCTCGGGGTGTTCCTGCTGACCTCCTCCTTCCACCTGCTGCTCGGGCCGCTGGTGGCCGACTGGCCGTGGCCGGCCCAGCTGCTGGTCTCGGCGCTGGTGGTCGTCAACGGGCTGCGCTTCGTGGTCATGCCGGTGCTGACCCGGTTGTCCGCGCGCTGGCTGCGTCCGGGCTCACGCCGCTAGGACCTCGCGGGCGGCACCTCGTCGAGGCAGGCTGACCCGGTGCCTCCCCGCCGCCGCCCGGCCTCCCCGGACACCCAGCCGGTGACGGTGACCGCGGCCCGGCAGGTGCGCCCGGACCAGGTGCCGGCCTTCGAGGCGTGGGCCGAGGACATCATGGCGCTGGCGGCCACCTTCCCGGGTCACCTGGGCTCGACGCTGCTGCGGCCGGGGGCGGGCAGCTCGGAGTACCACCTGGTCTACCGGTTCCACGACCGCGAGGCGCTGGCGGCCTGGGAGCGCTCCCCGGAGCGGCACCGCGCGCTGGGCCGGGCCGGGGCGATGGTGGACAGCTCCCGGTACAGCCGGGTCAGCGGCCTGGAGAGCTTCTTCACCGCGCCCGACCGCGCCGACGGCCCGTCCCGCACCCGCTTGACGGTGCTGACCATCGCGGTCGTCTTCGCGCTGCAGCTGGTGGTGCAGGCCGTCGTCGCGCCGTACGTCGGGCACTGGCCGCTGGTGCTGCGGGCGCTGTTCTACGCCGTGGTGCTGGTCCTGGCGCTGGGCTACGTCTGCATGCCGTTCCTGACCCGTCGGCTGGCCCGCTGGCTGCGGCCCCGCTCCCGCGACTGAGCCGGCCGCGGGCGGCTGCCCGGGTCGACGTGTCGACAGGTCGACCTCACCCGCGCAACCGCAGCCCCCGGGGGGTCGCGCTGAACCCGGCTGCCTGCAGCGCGGCCGACAGCGGGGTGGGCTCGTGCACCGAGGCGCCGTCGGCCTTCTGCACGACCATCCGGCCCAGCGCGCCGGCGGCGACCGCGTTGGACAGCGCGGTGGCGGCCTCCTTGAGGGCCACCTCGTCCTCGGTCCAGGACAGCAGCGTCTTGCCGCCGCGCTCGACGTAGAGCACCAGCTCGCCGTCGACCAGCACGACCAGGGCACCGGCCTTGCGACCGGCGCGGTGGCCGGTGGCGCCGCGCTTCTTGGCCACCCCGGGCGCGGTGCCCTCGCCGAGGTCGACCGCCTCGTCGGCGCCGTCCCCGGTGGGCGCGTCGCCGGGTGCGCCGGCGGCCCGGTCGGGCCAGGGCAGGGCCGCGCCGTACACGTTGGCCGGGTCGGTGGCCGCCAGCACGACCGCGGGGGTGGGGGTGCGGTCGGGGCTGGCGAAGCTGCGCAGCCGGTCGACCGACCCGGGGGTGCCGAACTGGGCGGCGCCGAGGGTCTCCACGAAGTACCCGCGCCGGGCCCGGCCGTTCTCCTCGTAGGCCCGCAGGATCGGGTAGACCGCGGAGAACCCGCCCAGCACCTGCTCGGCCATCACCGCGCCCCGGGTCAGCACGCCGTGCCGCTCGAGCAGCGACTCGGTGCGGGCGTTGTTGCGCTTGGTGGAGTTGGACTCGAGCTCCGGCAGCCGGGACCACCGGCCGGCCACCATCGGGGGGCCGGTACGGCTGGGCATCGCGGGGCGGCCCACCCGGGTGCGGCCGTACCGGGTGCGGTCCAGCCGGGCGCGCGGCGCGGCGGGCGCCTTCTTGTGCGCGCCGCCGCCGGCCAGCCGCGCCCGCAGCGGGGCCAGCGTGTCGTTGGTGAGCGCGCCGGCCCAGACCAGGTCCCAGACCACCTCGGCGAAGGCCTGGTCGTCGGTGGCACCCACCCGGTCGGACAGGCCGCGGAAGAACAGCGCCTGGCCACCGGCGAGCTCCTCGAGCACCTGGGCACCCACCCCGCCCTCGTCCTGCGCGCCCAGCGGTGGTTCGGGCAGCAGCAGGGCGGCGAGGTCGGCCGGGACCAGGGTGATCCAGCCGTCGCCGCCGGACAGGCCGCCGGCGCCGGCCCACAGCACCTCGCCGGCGCTGGTCAGCTCGTCGAGCATGCCGGGCTGGTAGCCCTGCACCCGCGAGGGCAGCACCAGGGTCTCCAGCGCCGAGGCCGGGACCAGGGCGCCGGCCAGCTGCTCGACGACCGCGAGCACGCCGTCCACCCCGCGCATGCGGCTGCCGACCGACTGCCAGGACGGCGTGTACCGGGCCAGCGTGGTGGTCGGCACCGGCTCGACCTCCTGGCGCAGCTTGGCCAGGCTGCGGCGACGGATGGAGCGCAGCACCTCGGCGTCGCACCACTCCTGGCCCACGCCGCCGGGCCGGAACTCACCGGTGACCACCCGCCCGGTGCCCACCAGCCGCGCGATGGTCGTGGTCACCACGGCGACCCCGAGCCCGAGCCGGTCGGCGACCTCGGCCGGGACGAACGGGCCGTGCGTGCGGGCGTACCGGCCGACCAGGTCGCCCAGCGGGTCGGCGACCGGCTCGGTGAAGACCTCGGGCACCCCGACGGGCAGGGCGGTGCCCAGCGCGTCGCGGAACCGGCCGGCGTCCTCGATGGCGATGTAGCGGTCCTGGCCGGCGATCCGCACCTTCATCACCCGGCGACCGGCGACCAGCTCGTCGAGCCACTCCTGGGACACGCCCCGTGCGGCGGCCTCGGGCGCGGCCAGGTCGCCGACCACGCGGAGCAGGTCGGCGCCGGCGTCGACGTCGCGGGGGTGCCGGTCGGTGGGCAGCCGCTGCAGCTCCGCCTCGATCTCGGTGAGCGCGTCGCCGTCGAGGAGCTCGCGCAGCTCCGAGCGGCCCAGCAGCTCGGCCAGCAGGCCGGTGTCCAGGGCCAGGGCCTGCGCCCGCCGCTCGGCCAGCGGCGCGTCGCCCTCGTAGATGAACTGGCCGACGTAGCCGAACAGCAGCGACTGGGCGAACGGCGAGGCGCTCTGGGTCTGCACGTCGGCCACCCGCACCCGCCGCGAGCGGATGTCGCTCATCAGCTCGACCAGGCCTGGCACGTCGTAGACGTCCTGCAGCACCTCCCGGACGGCCTCCAGGGTGATCGGGAAGCTGGAGAACTCGCTCGCCACGCTCAGCAGCTGGGCTGCGCGCTGCCGTTGCTGCCACAGCGGGGTGCGCCGGCGGGGGTCGCGGCGGGGGAGGAGCAGGGCCCGGGCCGCGCACTCGCGGAACCGGCTGGCGAACAGGGCGGAGTTGCCGACCTCGGCGGTGACCTCCCGCTCCACGTCGTCGGGGTCCAGGATCGCCAGGTCGGCCTCGGGCGGCTCGCCGGTGGTGTCGGGCAGCCGCAGCACGATGCCGTCGTCGGCGTGCATGGAGGCGACGTCCACGCCGTAGCGCTCGCGCAGCCGGGCGGCCAGCACCAGCGCCCAGGGAGCGTTGACCTGCGCGCCGAAGGGGGAGTGCACGACCAGGCGCCAGTCCCCGAGCTCGTCGCGGAACCGCTCCACCAGCAGGGTGCGGTCGTCGGGCAGGTGACCGGTGGCCGCCTTCTGCTCGGTCAGGTAGGCCTGCAGGTTGGCCGCACCCCAGTCGTCGAGACCGGCGGCCTTGGCCCGCGCCAGGCCCGCGGCCGGCGTCGCCCCGCCGACCTCGCGGAGGAACGCGCCCAGCGCGCGGCCCAGCTCCAGCGGGCGGCCCAGGGTGTCGCCGTGCCAGAACGGCATCTTGCCGGGCTGGCCGGGCGCGGGGGTGACCAGCACGCGGTCGTGGGTGATCTCCTCGATCCGCCAGGAGGAGGAGCCCAGCAGGAAGACGTCGCCCACCCGGGACTCGTAGACCATCTCCTCGTCGAGCTCGCCGACCCGGCGGCCGCCGGTCTCGCCGCCGCCGGAGACGATGAAGACGCCGAACAGGCCGCGGTCGGGGATGGTGCCGCCGCTGGTCACCGCCAACCGCTGGGCGCCCTGGCGGGCGGTGAGCGTGTCGGTGACCCGGTCCCAGGTCAGCCGGGGCCGCAGCTCGGCGAAGGCGTCGGAGGGGTACCGGCCGGCCAGCATGTCGAGCACCGCGTGCAGGGCGGAGTCGGGCAGGGAGGCGAAGGCGGCAGAGCGGCGGAGCACGCCGGCCACCTCGTCGACGGTCTTGGGCTCCTCGGCGACGATGGCCACGATCTGCTGGGCCAGCACGTCCAGCGGGTTGCGCAGGTAGCGGATGGACTCGATCTGGCCGGCCTTCATCCGCTCGGCCACCACCGCCGACTGCACCAGGTCACCGCGGAACTTCGGGAACAGCACGCCCCGGCTCACCGCGCCGACCTGGTGGCCGGCCCGCCCGACCCGCTGCAGCCCGGCGGCCACGTTCGGCGGGGACTCCACCTGGATGACCAGGTCGACCGCGCCCATGTCGATGCCGAGCTCCAGGGACGAGGTGGCGACCACGGCCGGCAGCTGGCCGGACTTCAGCGCCTCCTCCACCACCGCGCGCTGCTCGCGGGACACCGAGCCGTGGTGGGCGCTGGCCACCGGCTTGGCGTCCGGCGGCAGCCCGCCCCCACCGCCCGCCTGCGCCATCAGCTGGGCGGCGTCGGCCCCGGCCGGCACCGTCTCCCCGGTGGCCCGCTCGTAGGCCAGCTCGTTGAGCCGGCTGGTCAGGCGCTCGGCCAGCCGGCGGGAGTTGGCGAACACGATGGTGGAGCGGTGGGCCTCGATGAGGTCGAGCACCCGCTCCTCGACCGCCGGCCAGATCGACGTCCGGGGCTGGTTGCCTGCCGCCGAGCCCGACATCTCCCCGGTCGGCTGGCCGAGCTGGCTCATGTCCTCGACCGGCACGACCACCGACAGGTCCCACTGCTTGGTCGAGGGCGGCGCGACCACCTGGACCGGCCGGCCGCCGGCCAGGAAGGTGGCGACCTCCTCGATCGGCCGCACCGTCGCCGAGAGCCCGATCCGCTGCGCGGGCTTGTCCAGCAGCATGTCCAGCCGGTCGAGCGACACGGCCAGGTGCGCCCCGCGCTTGCTGCCGCAGACCGCGTGCACCTCGTCGAGGATCACCGTCTCGACCCCGCGCAGGGCCTCCCGGGCCTGGCTGGTGAGCAGCAGGAAGAGCGACTCGGGCGTGGTGATGAGGATGTCGGTGGGCCGGCGGGCGAAGGCGCGACGCTCGTCGGCCGGGGTGTCGCCGGACCGGATGCCGACGCTGATCTCGGGCCGGGGCAGGCCCAGCCGGGCGGCCGCCTGGCCGATGCCGGTCAGCGGCGCCCGCAGGTTGCGCTCGACGTCGACGGCCAGCGCCTTGAGCGGGGACACGTAGAGCACCCGGCAGCGGGCCTTCTCCTCCTCCGGGAGCGGGGTGGCGGCCAGCCGGTCCAGCGACCAGAGGAACGCCGCCAGCGTCTTGCCCGACCCGGTGGGCGCCACGACCAGCGCGTGCTCGCCGCTGCTGATCGCCGTCCAGGCGCCCTCCTGGGCGGCCGTGGGCCGGTCGAAGGCGCCGGTGAACCACGCCTGGGTGGGCGCGGAGAACCGCTCGATCGCGGACGGGGCGGGGGGCACGCACCCAGTGTCCCCAGGGGTACGACATTCCTGCCCGACGGAGGACAGCCCTGGAAACAGTCAGTGTTGTCTGCCACAGTCGCAGGCATGCGCTCCCACCTGTACGAGGCCGACCACGACGACTTCCGCGCCAGCGTGCGCACGTTCGTCGAGAAGGAGATCGCCCCGTTCCACGACCAGTGGGAACGGGACTCCATCGTGCCGCGCGAGGTGTGGACCGCCGGCGGTGCGCAGGGCTTCCTGGGCATCGACCAGGAGGAGCGGTTCGGCGGCGGCGGGGTCCGCGACTTCCGCTACCAGGCCGTGCTGTCGGAGGAGATGACCCGGGTCGGCGCCAGCGGGGTCGGGTTCACCCTGCACAACGACGTGGTCAGCCCGTACCTGCGCGACCTGGCCACCGAGGAGCAGCAGGCCCGCTGGGTCCCGGGCTTCTGCTCGGGGGAGCTGATCACCGCGATCGCGATGACCGAGCCCGGCACCGGCAGCGACCTGCAGGGCATCACCACGACCGCCCGCCGGGACGGCGAGGACTGGGTGCTCAACGGCTCGAAGACCTTCATCACCAACGGCATCAACGCCGACCTGGTCATCGTGGTGGCCCGCACGAACCCCGACGCACCCGCGTCGAAGGGCACCAGCCTGCTCGTGGTGGAGCGCGGCATGCCCGGCTTCGAGCGGGGGCGCAACCTGGACAAGGTCGGCCTCAAGGCCCAGGACACCGCGGAGCTGTTCTTCACCGACGTCCGGGTGCCGGCGGCCAACCTGCTCGGCACCGCCGACCGCGGTTTCCTGCACCTGATGGAGAACCTGCCCCAGGAGCGGCTGTCCATCGCGATCGGCGCGGTCGCCGCGATCGAGACCGTGCTGGCCCAGACCCTGGAGTACGTCACCAGCCGCACGGCGTTCGGCAAGCCGGTGGGCAGCTTCCAGAACAGCCGCTTCGTGCTCGCCGAGCTCGCCACCGAGGCCACCATCGCCCGCACCTTCGTCGACGAGTGCATCCGCCAGCTGGACGCCGGGACGCTGACCGCCGTGGACGCGGCCAAGGCGAAGTGGTGGTGCAGCGACCTGCAGAACCGGACCGCCGACCGCTGCCTGCAGCTGCACGGCGGGTACGGCTACATGAACGAGTACCCGGTCTCGAAGGCCTGGCGGGACGCCCGGGTGCAGTCCATCTACGGCGGCACCAACGAGATCATGAAGGAGATCATCGGCCGCTCGATGGGGCTCTGAGCCCTAGCGGCGGCGCCACATGAGCAGCAGGGAGACCGCCAGCAGGCACACCAGGGCGATCTGGCCGACGGTGTCCCAGGTGGCCGAACCGGTGCTGGGGACCATGGCGCCAGGCTAGCCGCGGGTACCGTCGGGGACGTGCGACTGCAGGAGTTCTGGGGCCAGCTGCGGAGCCAGTTCGGCGACCTCCGCGGGGAGTCGATCGCCCGCGACCACGTGTTCTCTGCCTTCGAGGGCCGGACCGCCGTGGGCGCCATCGAGGCGGGCGTGCCGGTCCGGACGGTGTGGCTGGCGATCTGCGAAGAGTTCGACGTCCCGGTGAAGGCGCGCTGACCCGCACCGGGACGTCGGTGGCTCAGCGCCCGAGGACCTCGGCGACGTACTCGGCCAGGCTGCGGGTCGGCCGGCCGGTGAGCGCGGAGATGCCGCCCTGGCCGGCGTCGAGCTCGCCGGCGGCGATGTTGCCGTCCAGCGCGGCGACGAAGCCGGCGGTGCCCTCGTCGAGACCGGCGCCCAGCAGGGCGGCGCGGTGGTCGTCGGTCGACAGGTCCGCGTAGGTCACCTCGGTGCCGGTCTGCCGGCCGACCTCGGCGGCCAGGTCCGCGAGCACGAACGGCTGGTCCCCGCCGAGCTCGTGCACGCCCAGCGGCGGCTGCTCGGCGGTGAGGACGGCGACGGCTGCGGCGGCGAAGTCGGCGCGGGAGGCAGGCCACGCCCGCCCGGTGCCCGAGCTGCCGGCGAGCTGGCCCGAGGCCGCGGCCTGCTGGACCTGGGCGTCGTAGTTCTCCCAGTACCAGTTGTTGCGCAGCACGACCGCCGGCAGACCGGTGGCCGTGATGGCCTCCTCGGTGGCCTTGTGCTCGGGGGCCAGGACCAGCGTGGTGTCGTCGGCCTTGGGGGCCGAGGTGTAGACGACCAGCCCGACGCCGGCCGCGGCCGCCGCCTGCAGGACGTTGGTGTGCTGGGCGACGCGCTGGCCGACCTCGCTGCCGGAGACCAGCAGCAGCCGGTCGGTCCCGGTCAGCGCGGACCGCAGCGACGCCGGGTCGGTGTAGTCGGCCACGGCGATCGCGACCCCGCGCTCGGTGAGGTCGGCGGCCCGGGAGGCGTCGCGGACGACCGCGGTGACCTCGGCGGCAGGGACGCCGGCCTCCAGGAGCCCGGTGACGACGAGCCGGCCGAGCTGCCCGGTGGCTCCGGTGACGGTGATCATGCTTCCTCCTCGTATGGCACTAACTGTTGGTTAGTGCTTTCGACAAGAACGTACACTGGTCGGCGTGGCAGACGACGGCAGGTCCCCGGCTCAGGAACCCGAGGACTTCGCACCCGACGTGTTCAGCCGGGCCTGCACGTCGCGCGAGGCGCTGGAGCACGTGACCGGCAAGTGGGCGCTGCTCGCGATCTCGGCGCTGCAGGAGTCGCCGCACCGCTTCGGCGAGCTCCGTCGGCGCATCCAGGGCGTCAGCGAGAAGATGCTGGCGCAGAGCCTGCAGACCCTCGAGCGGGACGGGTGGGTGCACCGCGAGGTCCGGTCGGCCATCCCGCCGCACGTGGAGTACCGGCTGACCCCGGCCGGTGCCGACCTGGCACCCCGGTTGCTGTCGCTGATCGCCTTCGTCGAGGACCGCATGCCCGCGGTGCACGAGGCGCGCACCACCCACGACACCCGCGGCTGACGTCCGACACGCCGGGATTCCGGCGTGTCGCTGGCTTCGAACACGTGTTCGTCCTACCGTTGCTGTCCACAGGCCGGGTGCGCATCCACAGATCCGTCCGGCCCCCTGTTTTTGTCGGACCCCCGTCCTAACGTCGGAACCGACCCGCAGACAGCGACTCGCAGCGACGACACCGAAGGTGGACACCATGGCAACCCTGGACCGCGACAAGGCCCTCGACATGGCCCTGGCCCAGATCGACAAGCAGTTCGGCAAGGGCTCGGTCATGCGGCTGGGCGACTCGCCCGAGGTGGCGATGAAGGTCATCCCCACCGGGTCCATCGCCCTGGACATCGCCCTGGGCGTCGGTGGCCTGCCCCGCGGCCGCGTGGTCGAGGTCTACGGCCCGGAGGCCTCGGGCAAGACGACGGTCGCCCTGCACGCGGTGGCCAACGCCCAGGCGGCCGGCGGCATCGTGGCCTTCGTCGACGCCGAGCACGCGCTGGACCCCGACTACGCCCGTGCCATCGGCGTCGACACCGACGCCCTGCTGATCAGCCAGCCCGACACCGGTGAGCAGGCGCTGGAGATCGCGGACATGCTGATCCGCTCCGGCGCGCTGGACCTCATCGTCATCGACTCCGTGGCCGCCCTGGTGCCCCGCGCGGAGATCGAGGGCGAGATGGGTGACAGCCACGTCGGTCTGCAGGCCCGCCTCATGAGCCAGGCGCTGCGCAAGATCACCGGCGCCCTGAGCAACTCCGGCACGACCTGCATCTTCATCAACCAGCTGCGCGAGAAGGTGGGCGTGGTCTACGGCTCGCCCGAGGTCACCACGGGTGGGCGTGCGCTGAAGTTCTACTCCTCGGTCCGGCTGGACGTCCGCCGCATCGAGACGCTGAAGACCGGTACCGACGCCGTGGGCAGCCGGGTGCGGATCAAGGTCGTGAAGAACAAGGTCGCCGCACCCTTCAAGCAGGCCGAGCTCGACCTCATCTGGGGCACCGGGTTCAGCCGCGAGGGCGGCCTGATCGACATCGGCGTGGAGCAGGGCTTCGTCCGCAAGTCCGGCGCTTGGTACACCTACGAGGGCGACCAGCTGGGCCAGGGCAAGGAGAACGCCCGCGGCTTCCTGCGCGACAACCCGGACCTGGCCGACGAGATCGAGAAGAAGATCAAGGAGAAGCTCGGCATCGGGCCGCGGCTGGACGCCCCGGTCGACGCCGTGCCGGCTGACTTCTGAGCCCGGTGACCTCCTCCGACGACCACGGGCCGGCTGACCACGGGTCCGCCGGTGCACCGCCGGAGGTGGTCGACTTCGGCCTGCTGGACGACCTCGGGGTCACCCCCGAGCCCGAGGTCGTCGACTTCTCGGGGCTGGGCGACGTGTCGCCGGCCGACTCCGAGGTGGCCGCCACCGCGGGCATCCAGAGCACCGGCGGGGGCCAGGACGGCGGCGTCCTGGCCGACGCGGCCGACGACCGTCCGACCACCACGGTGCTGCCGGCGTCGCCGGTGGAGATGGCGCACCTGGACGAGTCGGCGCGCATTGCCGCACCGGCCGCCGAGGTCGTGGACATCGACTCCCTGGTGGCCCGCCGCCCGGCCCGCTCGACGCGACCCGCCGCTCGCGGTGGTGAGCGCCGGCGGTCGGCGCCGGAGGCACCGTCCTCCGACGACGGCGCCGAGGACGGCGGTGACCCGGACGACGCCGCGGGTGGCGCCGGGGAGCGGGCCCGCCCGAAGCGGCGGTCGTCCTTCGGCGACGGCGGGTCCCGCGGCTTCGGCGGCCGCCCGCGCGCCGGGGGCGCCGGCAAGAAGAAGCCCCGCCGCGAGTGGGGGATCCAGCTCGACGCCGAGGTCGAGGAGCCGCGACCGGCGGCACCGGCCGACCAGGCAGCCGATCCGGCCGGCGACGGCCCCGCCCCCGAGCCGCGGGGCGACCGTCAGCGGTCGGCCCCGCGCGGTCGGGCCGGTTCCTTCGGGCGGCCGCGACGGGCCGAGGGCGAGCCCCCGCCGGTGTACGAGGACCCCGAGCAGACCGCGAAGCAGATCTGCCTCACGGCACTGACGGGTGCCTCGCGCAGCCGCAAGCAGCTGGCCGACCTGCTCGCGTCCCGGGACATCCCCGACGACGTCTCGGCCGCGGTCCTCGACCGGTTCAGCGAGGTGGGGCTGGTCGACGACGCGGCCTTCGCGGCGGCGTGGGTGAGCTCGCGGCAGTCCGCCCGCGGGTTGAGCCGACGGGCGTTGTCGCACGAGCTGCGGGCCAAGGGCGTGGACCCCGATGTCGCCTCGGTGGCGTTGGAGGCGGTCGACCCGCAGGACGAGTGGGACACCGCCCGGGCGCTGGTGGCCCGCAAGGTGCCCGGCATGCGGCGGCTGGACACCGCGACGGCGACCCGGCGGCTGACCGGCATGCTCGCCCGCAAGGGCTACGGCATGGGCCTCGCGGCCTGGGTGGTGCGCGAGGCGCTGGAGGCCGACGGCAAGGACGAGGACGCCGCGGCCGAGGCCGACGACGGAGCCCCGGACACCGCCGGTGCCGAGCCGGTCGTGCGCCGGGGCCTGTGGTCGGGGCGCCCGCTGGACGAGGAGTCCGGTGCCGAGGTCGGCGAGGGCCTCACCGTCGACGGCTACGCCCGTACCCGGTCACCGGCCCGTCGTCCCGGGGGCTTCGGCCGCCGCTGACGGGCCGGGGCCGCCCAGGGGCGGCCCCGAGGGGTCAGGTGGCCAGCCAGGCCGCGACGTCGACGGCGGTGCCGGCGGGGGAGTCCTCGTCGGGCACCAGCCACAGCGGGGACTCCGGGCGGCCCTCGGTCAGCCACTGCTGGATGGCGGCGTCGAAGCCCGAGGTGGTGACGGTGAGCGCAGCCGGGCCGCGCTCGGGGTCCACCGGCCGGCGGGCCGGACCGAGGAAGGTCACGTCGGACTCCGCGCCGTCGTCCCACTGCAGGACCACCCGGCAGCGCGAGCGGCGGTGCCGGGCCGGCGGGACGGCCTCCCGCACCACCGCGGACTGCGCGCCCGCAGCCGCCGCGAAGTGCGTCGCCGAGGACCGCAGCCGGCTGACGAACAGCTGCTCGGGATCGGTGCCGACCAGGTGCAGGACGGTGACGTCCGGCTCGTCGGAGGGCTCGAGGGCGAAGGCTGCGGTGGTGTCCATGGTCCCACCAGTCTCACCCGTCACAACCCAGCGTCGCGTCAACGCCACGCCGCGTGAGGGTGCGAGTTGGGTGGTTCAGACCCCCGGCGCGCGACCGGTGTCGATGGTCGACGTCGCCAGGGCGGGCGGCGCCGCGCCGGCGGCCTTTGCCGACGAGCGGGTGCGCTTCTCCACGACCTTCGCCACCTGCGACAGCGCGATGTTGATGACGATGTAGATCACCGCGGCGCCCACGTAGAGCTGGAACGTGTAGATGTCGCCGAACCGCGAGTTGAAGAACTCGACCAGGCTGCGCGCCTGACGCAGCAGCTCGAACACCCCGATGATGAAACCCAGGGACGTGTCCTTGAGCAGCACCACGAGCTGGGCGATGAGGACCGGCAGCATCCGGCGGATCGCCTGGGGGAGCAGCACCAGGGTCATCACCTGGGTCTTGCGCATGCCCAGCGCGAGCGCAGCCTCGCGCTGGCCCTTGTCCACCGACAGGATGCCGGCGCGGAAGATCTCGGCCAGCACGGCCATGTTGTAGAGCGTCAGCCCGCCGACGAGGGCCACGAACGCCGACAGCGAGACGCCGAAACCGGGCAGCACGAAGTACAGCGCGAAGATGACGACCAGCAGCGGGATGGCCCGGAAGAACTCGATGACCGTGGTCACCGGGATGCGCACCCACCGGTGCTCGGAGAGCCGGCCCACGGCCAGCAGCAGACCCAGCACGGTCGAGGTCACCATGGCCACCGCGGCGATCCGCAGGGTCAGCAGGAGCGCGGAGCCGAAGGCCTGCGGCACGCCGGCGGCCGGGTCGAAGAGGATGGCCCAGCGGGACGGGTCCAGCTGCCCGTTGCCGTTCAGGCGCCAGAGGATGACCCCCAGCAGCGCCAGCACCAGCGCACCACCGATGACGGTGCCGATCAGCTGCCGGCGCTTGGCCTTGGGGCCGGGGACGTCGAAGAGGACGAGGGAGCTCATCGGAGGATCGCCACCCGGCGCTCGATGCGGTTGAGGGCGATGGCCGCCGGCACCGTGATGATCATGTAGGCCAGCACCACGCCCAGCAGGATGAACAGCAGGTCGTTGGGGTCGGCGTTGGTCAGGCGGGCCAGCAACGAGCTGACCTCGCTGATCGAGAAGCCAGCCGCGATGGAGGTGTTCTTGGCCATGGCGATGAGCACGCTGCCCAGCGGCGGCACCACGGTGCGGAACGCCTGGGGCAGCACCACGGTCGTCAGGGTCTGGCTGAACGTGAGCCCGAGCGCGCGGGCGGCCTCGGCCTGCCCGGGGGCGACGGAGTTGATGCCCGAGCGGATCGCCTCGGCGACGAAGGCCGCGGTGTAGGTGCCCACCGCAATCACCGCGCCGGTGAAGAACGGCAGCACCGTGTCGATCTGCGGCAGGCCGAAGATCACGAAGAAGAAGACGACGGTGAGCGGGGTGTTGCGGAAGATCTCGACGTAGGTCGTCGCCAGACCGCGCAGCGGGGCGATCGGGCTGACCCGCATGCCGGCCAGCACGGTGCCCAGGACCAGGGCGAGCACCCCGGCGTAGAGCGTCAGACCCAGGGTGTTGAGGAATGCGTCCCGGAAGAGGTCGATGTTGTCCAGGAAGAACTGCACGGTGCCTCCTCTCGGGATGGCTCAGCGAGCGGGCACGACGGTTCCCGGCCCGCCCTGGTCAGGACGGGCCGGGAACGGTCGTGGGGATCAGTAGCGGTCGATCGAGGGCGGCTCGGGGGCGTCCTCACCGGTGATGGCACCGGCGGTGGCGTCCCAGGCCTCGGCCCAGGAGCCGTCCTCGAAGGAGGCCTCGAGGGTGTCGTTGATGAAGTTGCGGAACTCGGTGTCGCCCAGCGACAGCCCGATGCCGTAGGGCTCCTCGGTGAACGGGTTGCCGACCAGCTCGAAGCCCTCGGGGTTGCCGGCCACCAGGCCGGTCAGGATGACGTTGTCGGTGGTGACCGCGTCCACCTGCCCGTTGTTCAGGGCGTCGGCGCACTTGGAGTAGACGTCGAAGAGCGTCAGCGTGGCCTCGGGGTAGTTGTCCCGGATGTTCTGGGCCGGGGTGGAGCCCTCGACCGAGCAGACGTTCTTGCCCGCCAGGTCGTCGGGGCCCGCGATGCCCTCGGGGTTCCCGGCGGCGACCATGATGTCCTGGCCGGCCTCGTAGTACGGCCCGGCGAAGTCCACGAGCTGCTTGCGGGCGTCGTTGATCGTGTACGTGGCGACCACGATGTCGACGGTGCCGTTCTGGATGAACGGCTCGCGGTTGGCCGAGACGGACTCGACGAACTCGATGTCCTCCGGCGCGATGCCCAGGTTCGCCGCGATGATCGTGGCGATCTGCACGTCGAAGCCCTCGGGCTCGCCGCTGGGGTTGAGCAGGCCGAACCCGGGCTGGTCGAACTTGACGCCGACGGTCATCGTGCCGGCCTCGGCCAGCTCGGCCATGGTCGTGCCGGCCTCGAACTCGACGTCGGTCTCGACGGCGACGGTGTTGTCGGCCTGCTCCTCGGCCTGCTGGCCGGCCTCGCTGGAGCAGCCGGCCAGGACGACGCCGAAGGCGGCGGCCGCAGCGGCGTAGCGGGTGAGACGCATGGGTCCTCTTCTCGTGGGGGAGCGGTCGGTCAGTGGTTCAGGATCTTGGAGAGGAAGTCCTTGGCCCGGTCGCTGGTCGGGGAGGTGAAGAACGTCTCGGGGTCGCTGGACTCGACGATCCGGCCGCCGTCCATGAACACGACCCGGTTGGCCGCCCGGCGGGCGAAGCCCATCTCGTGGGTGACCACGACCATGGTCATGCCGTCCTTCGCCAGGCCGACCATGACCTCGAGGACCTCGTTGATCATCTCGGGGTCCAGCGCGGAGGTGGGCTCGTCGAAGAGCATGACCTTGGGGTCCATGGCCAGGGCGCGGGCGATGGCCACGCGCTGCTGCTGACCACCGGACAGCTGGGCGGGCACCTTGTCGGCCTGGTGGCCCACGCCGACCCGGTCCAGCAGCTCGCGGGCCCGCTTCTCGGCCTCGGCCTTGGACTTCCCGCGGACCTTGACCGGCCCCAGCATGACGTTCTCGAGGATCGTCTTGTGGGCGAAGAGGTTGAAGCTCTGGAACACCATGCCCACGTCGCTGCGGAGCGCGGCCAGTTCCTTGCCCTCGGCCGGCAGCGGCGTGCCGTCGATGGTGATCTCGCCCCGCTCGATCGACTCGAGCCGGTTGATGGTGCGGCACAGCGTGGACTTGCCCGAGCCCGAGGGGCCGATGACCACGACGACCTCGCCGCGGTCGATGGTCAGGTCGACGTCCTGCAGGACGTGCAGATCGCCGAACCACTTGTTGACACCGGTCAGGCGGACGAGGGGTTCTCCGGTCGGAGCGCTGGTCACGTCAGGGGACACTAGGGCGGGCCGGATACCGCTGACGAACCCGGGCCATCACGAACCTGTAACGAACCTGGCAACCAGCCACGAGTTCCCGGTGAACACATCGGTTCGGTCACGATCGGTCCGGCCCGGTCCGGTCAGGCCCGCGCCGTACCCTCGCTGTCGTCATGACGAGCACTCAGAACCGCACGTACCGGGTCCGCACCTACGGGTGCCAGATGAACGTCCACGACTCCGAACGGCTGTCGGGTCTGCTGGAGGACGCCGGGTACACCGCGGCCCCCGAGGGCGCCGAGGCCGACGTCGTCGTCCTCAACACCTGCGCCGTGCGGGAGAACGCGGACAACAAGCTGTACGGCAACCTCGGGCACCTGCGACCGGTCAAGGACGGCCACCCGGGCATGCAGATCGCCGTCGGCGGCTGCCTGGCCCAGAAGGACCGCGCCTCGATCGTCACCCGCGCCCCCTGGGTCGACGTCGTCTTCGGCACCCACAACGTGGGCTCGCTGCCCGCGCTGCTGGAGCGCGCCCGGCACAACGACGAGGCCCAGGTCGAGATCAAGGAGGCCCTCGAGGTCTTCCCGAGCTCCCTGCCGGCCAAGCGGGACAGCGCCTACGCCGGCTGGGTCTCCATCAGCGTCGGCTGCAACAACACCTGCACGTTCTGCATCGTCCCGGCCCTGCGCGGCAAGGAGCGCGACCGGCGCCCCGGCGACGTGCTCGCCGAGGTCCAGGCGCTGGTCGACCAGGGCGTGCTCGAGGTGACCCTGCTGGGCCAGAACGTCAACGCCTACGGCGTAGAGTTCCGCGAGCGGGGGGCGTTCGCCGACCTGCTGCGCTCGGCCGGCCGGGTCGAGGGCCTGGAGCGCGTCCGGTTCACCAGCCCGCACCCGCGGGAGTTCACCGACGACGTGATCGAGGCAATGGCGGAGACCCCCGCCGTCTGCCCGCAGCTGCACATGCCGCTGCAGTCCGGGTCCGACGACGTGCTGCGCCGGATGCGGCGGGGATACCGGCAGGACCGCTACCTCGGCATCATCGACCGGGTCCGCGCCGCGATGCCGCACGCCGCGATCACCACCGACATCATCGTGGGCTTCCCGGGCGAGACCGAGGCGGACTTCCAGCAGACCCTGGACGTCGTCGCCGCGGCCCGGTTCGCCAGCGCGTTCACCTTCCAGTACTCCAAGCGCCCCGGGACGCCGGCCGCCGAGATGGACGTCCAGCTGCCCAAGGAGGTCGTGCAGGAGCGGTACCTGCGGCTGACCGCCCTGCAGGAGGAGATCAGCTGGTCGGAGAACCTCGCGGTCGTCGGGCGCACGGTCGAGCTGCTGGTCGCCTCGGGCGAGGGCAGCAAGGACGCCGACCGCGGCCGGCTGTCCGGCCGGGCCCGCGACGGCCGGTTGGTGCACTTCACCAGCGCGGACGGCGTCCGGCCCGGGGACGTCGTGGAGACCGTCGTGACCGCCGCCAAGCCGCACTTCCTCATCGCCGACGGCCCGCTGCTGTCCCACCGCCGCACCCGGGCGGGCGACGCCGGGGAGGCCGGCGTGCGACCGAGCACCCGCGGCATCGGGCTCGGCATGCCCACCGTCGGGGTGCCCGTCGCCCTACCACCGGCCCCCGCCTGCGGCTGAGCCGTCGTCCACCGCGGGGGTGGTTGTCCACAGATCCGGCGCGGCCCTGTCGGGCCCGTCCCGCGCCGCAGAGGCTGCGGGGCATGTCGAACTCCCGCCGCCCCCGCCGTCCCCCTGCCCGGCCGCGCCGCCGCGAACCGGAGTCGGTGCTGCGCGCCGGGCCGGCGGAGTTCGCCGCGGCGTTGCCCGAGCTGCTGGGGTTCCCGCCGGTGGAGTCGCTGGTGCTGCTCTTCCTGGGCGGGGGTGACCGCCCGGACCGCCGGATGAGCCTGACGCTGCGGCTGGACCTGCTGCCCGCCGAGCACGACGCCGAGGTCGCCCGCCAGGTCGTCGCCCGGGCGGAGGCGCTGCGGCCCTGGGGCGCACTGGTCTTCGTCGTGTCCGAGGACCCCGACGACCAGGTGGTGCTCGTCCGGCCCGATCCGTGGCGGGGCACCCCGCCGCGCACCGACGTACTCGACCGGCCCACGGTGCCCGACCTGCCGCGGCGGTCGCTGGTGCACGCGGTGATCGAGGAGCTCTCGACGCTGGGCGCGCAGACGGTGGACGCCGTCCTGGTCCGCGACGGCCGGTGGTGGAGCTACCCCGACGTCGTCCCGGCCACCGGCGCCGGGCCCGGCACCCCGCTGGACCCGGACACCTCCCGGCTCACGGGCATCGCCGCGCTGCGGGGCGAGGTGATCGACCCCGACCGGGACGCCGTGGTCGCCCGCGCCTGGCCGACCCGGCCCACCTCGGCGGAGCTCGCGCACGTGTGCCGCCGGGCCGACTCCGCCCTGGACGTGCGGATCGCCCGCGGGGCGTCGCTCGAGGCACTCGTCGACGAGGGCTGGGACGCGGTCCGGCGCGCGGTGGCCGCCTGCGCCCCGGGCAGCCGGGCACAGCTCGGCGACGACGAGCTCGCCCGGGTGGGCGTCGCGCTGACGCTGGTACCGGTCCGCGACCGGGCGCTGGCGCTCACCGCCGGGGACGACGACGACCTGCTGGCCGCCGCGGAGGCGCTGTGGGCCGACCTCAACGCGCGGCTGCCCGACGAGCTGGCCGCCGTCCCCGCCCTGCTGCTGGGCCTGTCGGCCTGGCTGCGCGGGGCCGGGGTGCTGGCGGTCGCGGCGCTGGAGCGGTCGCTGGTCTGCGAGCCGACGTCCATGGCCGAGCTGGTGCTGCAGGCCGTGGTGGCGAACACCGAGCCGCAGGTCCTCCGGGCCGTGCTGACCGACCCGGAGGACCTGCGTGCCGCCTGACTCAGCGGCGGGAGGAGTCGGCCTTCTCGGCCGCGGCCAGGAACTCCTGCCGGCTGGCCAGGTTGGCCTCGGCCTCGCTGATCCGCTTGGCGTCACCGGCGGCCTTGGCCTTGGTCAGCTGGTCGGCGGCCTTCTCGGCCGCCTGGCGCAGCGAGGTGAGCATCGGGTTCTCCGCGACGGCCCGCGGGCGCCCGGAGTCCGCGGCGCCGCGGACCTTCTCCTCGACGGCCTGCATCCGGTCCTCCAGGCTGCGCATGACCTCGCGCGGCACGTGGCCGATCGCGTCGTAGCGCTCCTGGATCTTGCGCAGCGCGTTCTGCGCACCGCGCAGGTCCCGGGTCGGGTCGATCTTCTCGGCCTCGGCGAGCAGGGCCTCCTTCTTCTCCTGGTTGCCCTTCTGCTCGGAGTTGCGGGCCTTGTCCGACTCCGTGCGGGCGGCGAAGAAGACGTCCTGCGCGGCGCGGAACTTCTTCCACAGGTCGTCGTCGGTGTCCCGGCCCACCCGGGGCACGGCCTTCCACCGGTCCATCAGCCCGCGCATGGCCGCCGACGTCGGGCCCCACTCGGTGGAGGTGGCGAGCTTCTCGGCCTCGGCGATCAGCTCGCTCTTGGCCGCCCGGGACTCCGAGCGCTGCACGTCGAGGGCGGCGAAGTGCGAACCCCGCCGGCGGCCGAACGCGTCGCGGGCCGCGGCGAACCGGGTCCACAGCGCCTCGTCGGTCTTCCGGTCGATGCCCTTGATCGTCTTCCACTCCTCGACGATCGCCTTGAGCCGGTCGCCGGCGGCCTTCCACTGCGTGGAGTCCGCGGCGATGGTCTCGGCCTCGGCCGCGAGGGCCTCCTTGCGGGCGATCTGCTCGACCCGGGCCTTGGCCTTCTCCGCCCGCGCCACGGCGGCCGCGGCCTCGGAGGCCTCGAGGATCGTCCCCAGCCGGGAGGCCAGCGCCGGCAGGTCACCCACGACGTCGGCGGTGGGCACCTGCTCGGCCAGCGCCTGCGCCTTCGCGCGGATCTCGGCCGGGTTGCCGGTGTTGGCCCGCAGCCGGGCCTCCAGCAGGCCGACCTCGGTGGCGAGGTCGTCGTAGCGGCGGCCGTAGTGGGCCAGGCCCTCGGCGGGCTCGCCGGCCTGCCAGGACCCGACGGCCCGCTCGCCGCCGTCGGTGGTGCGGACGTAGACGGTGCCCTCGTCGTCGACCCGGCCCCAGAGGCTGGGGTCCGAGGCGGGGGCGGCCGGGGGAGCGGTCGGCACGGCGGGGGCGTGCGGGGTGACCTGGGTGGTCTCGGCTGTGGTTTCGGCGGCGGTCTCGGCGGCTGCCGGGGTGCCGGCGTCGTCGGTGGTCGGCGGGGTGGCGTCGGCGGCCTCGGTGACCGCGGACTCCGTCGGCACCTCCGTGGTGGCGCTCTCGGTGCCGTCGGTGTCGCTGGCGCCGACCGCGTCGGTGGTCTCGACGGTCTCCGAGACGTCCAGGGCGTCGCCGGCGGCCGGCACGTCGGCGGCGGCCATCACCTCGGCGGTGTCCGGGACGACCTCGCCCTCCCCGTCCGGCACGGCCTCGACCGGGGCGTCGGCGGCCCCGGCGGGGTCGTCGGCGGGCGCCTGCTCGGTGTCCGCGGTCGGCTCCGTCGTCCCCGCGTCCGCGGCCGCCGGGGCGGCGTCCTCGGTGGGGTCGACCAGCTCGGCGTCCGCGGGTTCGGCGGCGGCCGGGGTACCGGCCTCGGGGGTGACGGCGTCCGACCCGGCGGCCGGGCCGGGGTCGGCCACGACCTCCTCCGGCTGCGGGGTCACGTCTGCGGTGTTCTCCGTGCTCGACACGCAGCAGAGTCTTCCACGCGGTCATCGGCGACACTCGCCCCGTGAGCCCCGATCCGCCCCCGGTCGCCGTCGCCGTCGCGTTCTGCCCCCACCCGCCTCTGCTGGTCCCCGAGCTGGAGGGCCTCGCGGCGCCCGAGACCGACCGCGTGCGGATCGCCTGCGGGGAGGCGCTGCAGACCGTGCTGGGCCTGCGGCCCGACGTCGTGCTGGTGGTGGGCGACGGTCCGCCCGGTGTCCGCTACGGCCCCGGGGACGCCGGTGACCTGCAGCCGTGGGGCGGCAGCGGCCGGCAGCCCTTCGCCGGCCGCGCCCGCCTGGGCGGCCGCCGGCTCCCGCTGGCGCACACCGTCGGCGCCTGGCTGCTCGACCAGGCCGGGCACGACGACCTCCGGCTCGGGATCGCCCCCGGCGACCTGGCGGAGGCCCTGACCGACCTGCCCGGGCCGGTCGGGGTCCTGGCCATGGGGGACGGGTCGGCGCGGCGCACCGCCAAGGCCCCCGGCGCCCTCGACCCGGCCGCGGCCGGCTTCGACGCCGGGGTCGCCGAGGCGCTCCGGGCCGGCGACCCGGCCGCCCTGGCCGCGCTCGACGTGGCCGAGGGCCACCGGTTGCTGGCCGCCGGCACGGACACCTGGACGGCGGTGGGCGCGGCGCTGGTCGGCCGGGCGGTCACCGCCCGCCTGCTGCTGGACGATGCCCCGTTCGGCGTCGGCTACCTGGTCGCCGACTGGTTGCTCGCCGACGTCCCGGACGGCGTCCCGGGGTGGTTGCAGCCGTGAGCGCACCGCCCGTGGTGGCGGTGGTGGGCCCGACCGCGACCGGCAAGACCGCCGTGGCGGTGGCCCTGGCGCACCGGCTGGGCGGCGAGGTGGTCAACGCCGACTCCATGCAGCTCTACCGCGGCATGGACATCGGCACCGCCAAGCCGACCGCCGACGAGCGCGACGGCGTGGCCCACCACCTCATGGACCTGTGGCACGTGCGCGAGCCGGCCAGCGTCGTGGACTACCGGACGCGGGCGCGGGCCGAGGTGGACCGGCTCCGGTCCGCGGGCGTCGTCCCGCTGCTTGTGGGCGGTTCGGGGCTGTACGTGCGGGCCGTGCTGGACACCCTGGAGTTCCCCGGCACCGACCCGGAGCTGCGGGCCCGTCTGGAGGGCGAGCTGGCGGAGGTCGGCCCGGCGGTGCTGCACGGGCGGCTGGCCGCGGTGGACCCGGCCGCCGCGGCGGCGATCCTGCCCAGCAACGGCCGGCGGGTGGTGCGCGCCCTGGAGGTGGTGGAGCTGACCGGCCGCCCGTTCGCCGCCTCGATGCCCGATCCGCGGCCGCACTACCCGGCCGTGGTCGTCGGCCTGGACCGCGACCCCGCCGAGCTCGACGAGCGGGTCGCCGCCCGGGTGGACCGGATGTGGGCCGACGGGTTCGTCGACGAGGTGGTCGGGCTGGCGGCCGACGGGCTGCGCGAGGGCCCCACGGCCTCCCGCGCCCTGGGGTACGCCCAGGTGCTCCGACAGCTCGACGGCGACCTGTCCGCCGACGACGCCCGGGCGGAGACGGTGCGCACCACCCGCCGGTTCGTCCGCCGGCAGCGCTCCTGGTTCCGCCGCGACGCGTCGGTGGCCTGGCTGGACGCCGGCGGCGCCGACGTCGTCGACCGCGCGCTCTCTACGATCGGGGCGTGATCGACGCGAGCGGGCCCCGGGTCCTCAAGGGCCACGGCACCCAGAACGACTTCGTGGTGCTGCCCGACCCCGACGGCACCGTCTGGCCCGAGGACCGGCTGGACGCCGCGCTGGTCCGCCGGCTGTGCGACCGGCAGGAGGGCCTGGGCGCCGACGGCGTGCTCCGGGTGGTCTCCAGCGCGCACGTGCCCGACGCCGCCGCCGTCCTCGGCGACGCCCTCGACGAGTGCACCTGGTTCATGGACCACCGCAACGCCGACGGCTCCCACGCCGAGATGTGCGGCAACGGCATCCGGCTCTACCTGCACGTCCTGGTCGCCGAGGGACTGCTGGACGCCGAGCAGGCCCGCGCCGGCGTGCTGGTCGGCACCCGCGGCGGTCCGCGCCGGGTGGGTCAGGGCGCCGACGGCTACTGGGTGGACATGGGGCCGGCCCGCCCGCTGGGTCGCGGCGAGGCCGTGCTGTCCGGCGTGACCTACCCCGGCACCGGCGTCTCGATGGGCAACCCGCACCTGGTCTGCCTGACCGACGTCGCCCTGGAGTCCCTGGACCTGGCGCACGCGCCGGCCGTCGACCCGGCGCTGTTCCCCGACGGGGTCAACGTGGAGCTGGTCAACGTGCTGTCGGCGGAGGAGGGCCCGTCCGGCACCACGGCGCACGTCCGGCTGCGGGTCTCCGAGCGCGGGGTGGGGGAGACCCGCTCGTGCGGCACCGGTGCCTGCGCCGCGGCGTGGGCGGCGCTGGACGCCGGGGGCCGCAGCGCCGGCACGGTGACCGTCGACGTCCCGGGCGGCCGGTTGTCCGTCGAGGTCACCCCGGGCACCACCGTCCTGTCCGGGCCCGCCGTCGTGGTCAGCTCGGGGACGCTGACCCGGGAGTGGCTGGGCTGACCTCGACCGGTTCGGGCGCCGTCGCGTCGAGCTCATCGGGCAGGTCGCGCATCCTGATCAGGGGGCTGGCCAGCACGGGCACCGCGGCGAGCGCCTGGACGGCGACGGCGACCCACAGCGTCGGCAGCACCCCGATCGCCGTCCCCAGGACCCCGCCGAGCAGGCCGCCCACCGGCAGCGTCCCGAACACCAGGAACCGCACCGAGGCGTTCATCCGGCCCAGCAACCGCGGCGGGCACAGCCGCTGCCGGAAGCTCACCTGCGTGACGTTGTAGACGATCACCGCGAAGCTGGCGGCGAACCAGGAGACGACCAGCACCAGGGACGGCGCCCCGAGCGCGGCCAGCGGCAGTCCTGCGCCCGCGACGGCGAAGGCGACGGCGGCGACCGGGATGGTCCGGCCCTCCCCGACGACCCGGGCGACCCGCGCCGCGGCGACCGCACCGACCAGCCCGCCGACGGCACCGGCGGAGAAGACGAACCCGACGGTGGCCTCGGACAGGCCCAGCTCGCGCAGGGCGAAGAGCACCAGCAGCGCGCCGGTCATCGACCCGCCCAGGTTGGCCAGCGCCGTGCAGGTGACCATCCGCCGCAGCAAGGGGTGGCCGACGACGAAGGACAGGCCCTCGGCGATCTCGGTGCGCAGCGGCCGGCGGGCGGCCCGCTCCGGGACGACGTCCGGCGTCCGGATGCGGGCCAGGAACACCGCCGAGACCAGGAAGGTCGCAGCGTTCACCAGGATCAGCACGGGGGCGGCGAGCACCCGCAGCAGGACGCCGGTCAGCCCGGGCCCGACCACCTGGGCCACCGCGCGGCTGGCCTCCAGCTTGCCGTTGCCGTCGACGATCTGGCTGCGCTCCACCAGCACCGGCAGGTAGCTCTGGTAGCCCACGTCGAAGAAGACGGTGGCCGTGCCGACCACGGCGGCCACCAGGTAGAGCTGGCCGAGGGTGAGTGCGTCGGCCAGGTAGGCCACCGGGATGGTCGCCAGCGCGGCGCCGCGGACCAGGTCGGCGCTGACCAGCACCCGACGGCGGCGCCAGCGGTCCACCCAGGCACCGGCCGGCAGCGCGATGAGCAGGAACGCCGCGGTCTCCAGCGCCGTCAGCACACCCATCTGCAGCGGGGTGGCCTGCAGCAGGGTCACCGCCAGCACCGGCAGGGCGACCATCGTGACCTGGGTGCCGATCTGGCTGACGGTCTCCGACGCCCAGAGCTGCCGGAAGTCGTGGTGCCGCCACAGGGAGCTCATGCCGACAGCCTCGGGCCAGTGATTGGGAGAAGTCAATCGCTGCGTAGGATGTCGGCGTGTCGCGCAGCGGGTGGGGGGAGCGCCGTCCGGCCACCGACGCCGAGGCCAAGGCGCTGGCGTCCGGGGTGCGGCTGCGGATCCTCCGGCTGTGCCTGGACCGGCCGCTGACCAA
This sequence comes from Klenkia terrae, assembly GCF_037083865.1. Lineage (NCBI taxonomy): Bacteria > Bacillati > Actinomycetota > Actinomycetes > Geodermatophilales > Geodermatophilaceae > Klenkia > Klenkia terrae. Next base: position 27,030 of record NZ_JBAPLV010000031.1, read on the forward strand.
CCGGGAGATCGCCATCCGGCTCGAGCGCAACCCGGCCAGCGTGCTGCACCACGTGCGCACCCTGGTCGACACCGGGTTCCTGGTCGCCGAGCCGGCCCGGCGCGGTGCCCGCGGGGCGCGCGAGGTGCCCTACCGGGCGACCGGGCGGTCCTGGCAGCTGGACCTCTCCGACCAGCCCGCACCGGCCCGGGACCCGATCCTGGCGGCGTTCCTCGGCGAGGTGGCCGCGGTGGGGGAGTCCCGCCTGCGCAGCTCCCGGCTGGGCCTGCGGCTGGACCCCGCGCACGAGCAGGAGTTCACCGACGAGCTGTACGGGCTGCTCGACCGCTGGGCCACCCGGGCGCCCGACGAGGGCGGCCAGCGGTGGTCGGTCTACCTCGGGATGCACCCCGAGGACTGACCCGGGCGGGAAGGCCGCACCACCCGCCGGTGTTGTGCAGATCGGTAATCAGGTGCTCCCCGCGCGGGGAGCGTGTCACGCTGGGAGACGATGACGACAGCACAGAACCGGGCCGTACTCGAGGACGCCGCCGCACGCGCCGACAAGGCAGCCGTGCCGCCCGCCCCGACCGACGCACGCCTCGCACCGCGGGGGCAGTGGGAGGAGCCCGACGACACCACCGGCTCCTACGTCAAGGAGGAGCGCGGGGCGCTGCGCCGGGTGGCCGGCCTGTCCACCGAGCTCACCGACGTCACCGAGGTCGAGTACCGGCAGCTCCGCCTGGAGCGGGTGGTCCTGGTGGGTGTGTGGACCGAGGGCACCGCGGCCGACGCGGACCGCTCGCTGGCCGAGCTGGCCGCCCTCGCCGAGACCGCGGGCTCCGAGGTCCTGGAGGCGGTGATCCAGCGGCGGGACAAGCCCGACGCCGGCACGTACGTGGGCTCGGGCAAGGCGGCCGAGATCCGCGAGATCGTCGCCGCGACCGGTGCCGACACCGTCATCTGCGACGGCGAGCTCGCCCCCGGTCAGCTCAACCAGCTGGAGAAGATCCTCAAGGTCAAGGTGGTCGACCGGACCGCGCTGATCCTGGACATCTTCGCCCAGCACGCCTCGTCCCGGGAGGGCAAGGCCCAGGTCGAGCTGGCCCAGATGCAGTACATGCTGCCGCGGCTGCGCGGGTGGGGTGAGTCGCTGTCCCGGCAGGCCGGTGGTCGCGTCGCCGGCGGTGGCGGCATCGGTACCCGTGGCCCCGGTGAGACCAAGATCGAGACCGACCGGCGACGGATCCGGGCCCGGGTCAGCAAGCTGCGCCGGGAGATCGCCGGCATGGCGACCGCCCGGGCGACCCAGCGCTCCAGCCGGGACCGCAACAAGGTGCCCTCGGTGGCCATCGCCGGGTACACCAACGCCGGCAAGTCCAGCCTGCTCAACCGGCTCACCGACGCCGGCGTGCTGGTGCAGGACTCGCTGTTCGCCACGCTGGACCCCACGGTCCGCCGGGCCGAGACGCCCGACGGCCAGGACTACACGCTCACCGACACCGTCGGGTTCGTGCGGCACCTGCCGCACCAGCTGGTCGACGCCTTCCGCTCCACGCTGGAGGAGGTGGCCGCCGCCGACCTGCTGGTGCACGTCGTCGACGGTTCCGACCCCGACCCGCTGGGCCAGATCGACGCGGTGCACGTGGTGCTCGGCGAGATCGACGCCTCCGCGGTGCCGGAGCTGATCGTGGTCAACAAGGTCGACGCCATGGCCCCCGACGACGTCCTGGCGCTGCGCCAGGCGCTGCCGGGTGCGCAGTGGGTCTCGGCGGCCACCGGCGAGGGCATCGAGGAGCTGCGGGCGGTCATCGCCGGGCGGCTGCCGCGTCCCGACGTCGACGTCGACGTCCTGGTGCCCTTCGACCGCGGCGACCTGGTGTCCCGGGTGCACGCCGACGGCGAGGTGCTCAGCGAGGAGTTCTCCGGCGAGGGCACCCGGCTGCACGCCCGGGTCGACGGTGCCCTGGCCGCCGCGCTCGGCGAGTTCGGCGCTCCCCGGAGCTGACGCCGAGGGTCACGGGGAGGTCACAGCCGGGCGGTACCGTGCCGGTGTGACCTCCCCGAGCGCTGCCGCGCCCGCCCGGCGCGGTCCCGCGGTCATCGGGACCGGTCGCCCCGCCTGGTGGGCGGTGGCGGTGGGCGTCGTGGTCACCGTGCTGGTCACGGTCAACCTGTTGGCCCGCGGGGTCCTCGAGCGGATGGACCTGCGGGTCTCCGAGGTGGTCAGCGACTGGGGGCTGCGGGACTCGGTGGCCTACTGGCCGGTGTGGGTGTTCACCCAGGCCGGCGGCCGGGTGACGATCCTGCTGGTCCTGGCCGGCCTCGTCGGCTGGATCGCCTGGCGCCGGCGCTCGGTCGTCCCGCTGGTCCGGGTGCTGGTCGCCCTCGCCCTGCTCACCGCGGTCGTCTACGCGTTCAAGTACGGCACCGGCCGGACGGCGCCGGCCTACCCGGGGTCCTTCTTCCACCGGGACGGCGCGTCCTACCCGTCGGGGCACGTGGCCAACGCCGTCCTCATGTGGGGCGTCGCGCGGTGGCAGGCGGTCGACTTCGGGTTGCCCGACCGGGTGCAGCGGGCGTTCTGGGTGCTCTCGGTGGCCGGCCCGCTCGTGACGGGTGTGGCCATGGTGGCGCTGGACTTCCACTGGGTCACGGATGCACTGGTGGGAGCTGCAGTGGGGGTGGTCCTGCTGGGCGTGGTGCATGCACTCGACGCAGTCGTCCTGTCACGCTTCGTACATGATCGAGCACGGCGGACCGCTGCCTGAGGCCCGGACCCGGAGGTCCTGGGCCCGGTCGCGGACGGCCGTCGGTGCGCTGCTGTGCGCAGCGGTCGTGGCCGGCCCGTTCCTGCCCGGCTCCTTCCTCTCCAACGGCGTCCCGCGCAGCGGGGTCGAGACCGCCGCCGCCGAGGAGGCCGTGGCCCTCTACGGCGACCCGCTGGACCTCTGCGCGGTCACCGACGCCCGCCTGCCGGAGATCTCGGGGCTGGCCGTGAGCGGCTCGACGACGCTGGCGATGAACGACGGCGGCGACGCCGTGACCGTCTACGAGCTCGACGGCAGCTGCGCAGTCACCGGCGAGCGCACCGCCGCGGTGGACCCCTACGACCCCGAGGACATGGCGCTGGCCGCCGACGGCACCGTCTGGCTGGCCGACACCGGCGACAACCGGCTCAGCCGGACGACGGTGGCCCTCATCGCCCTCGCCCCCGACGGTGTCGCCACGGTGTACCGGATGTCCTACCCGGACGGCCCCCGGGACGCCGAGGCCCTGCTGCTGGCCCCCGACGGCACGCCCTACCTGGTGACCAAGGAGGTGCTGGGCAGCAGCGAGGTCTACCGCCCGGCCCAGGCCCTGGACGCCGGTGCGGTCGTGCCGCTGGAGCAGGTGGCCGACCTGGCGTTCTCCCTGACCGGCACCGAGGGCGGCCCGGTCGGCCGCGCCGGGCAGCTGCTGGTCACCGGCGGCGCGGTCAGCCCGGACGGCGCCGTGCTGGCCCTGCGCACCTACACCGACGCCTACGTCTGGGCGCTGGCCGGCTCCGACGTCCCGGCCGCGCTGGCCACGGCCCCGGTCGTCGTCCCGCTGCCGGCCGCGCCCCAGGGCGAGGCCATCGCCTTCGCCGCCGACGGGCGCAGCCTGGTGGTGACCGGCGAGGGCCTGCCGGCCGCGGTCACCGCGCTGCCGGCGGCCGGTGCCCTGGCGCCGGCCGCGTCGACCGCCCCGGCGGAGGCCGTGGGCGCCACCGCCACCGCGGCGGGTGCCCCGCTGTCGCCGTGGACCGCCGGTGCGATCGCCGTCGTCGCCGCGGCCGTGCTGGTGGCCGGCGTCGGACGTCTCCGCCGCCGCTGACCCACCCGCGCACTCGCCGGCGGCGCGCCCTCCCGGGCGCACCGCCCGGAGCGGTCAGACCCGGCGCAGCACCGTCACCACGCGGCCCAGCACCGTGGCGTCGTCGCCCGGGATGGGCTCGAAGGCCGGGTTGTGCGGCAGCAGCCAGACGTGGCCGTCGCGCCGCTTGTAGGTCTTGACCGTCGCCTCGCCGTCGATCATGGCGGCCACGATCTCGCCGTTCTCGGCGGTCGCCTGCTGCCGCACCACGACCCAGTCGCCGTCGCAGATCGCCGCGTCGATCATCGACTCACCGGCCACCTTGAGCATGAACAACGTGCCCTCGCCGACCAGTTCGCGCGGGAGCGGGAACACGTCCTCCACGGCCTGCTCGGCCAGCACGGGTCCACCGGCGGCGATCCGGCCGACCAGGGGCACGTAGGTGGGGACGGGGACCCGGGGGTCGTCGACCCCGCTGGCGCCGCCCGAGGCGGCCAGCCCGGCGCCGGACTGCTCGGCCTCCGGGTGGTCGCCGGGCAGCCGGACGTCCAGGGCCCGCGGCCGGTTGGGGTCGCGCCGCAGCCAGCCCTTCTTCTGCAGGGTGGACAGCTGGTGGGCCACCGAGGAGGCCGACGACAGCCCGACGGCCTCGCCGATCTCCCGGACGCTGGGCGGGTAGCCGCGCCGCTCGACGGAGTCGCGGATGACCTCGAGCACGCGGCGCTGCCGCTGGGTGAGCCCGTCGCCGGCCTCACCGCGCTCCGGGAACTCGCGCACCGACGCGCCGCGCTCGCCGGTCGCCGGCTCGGCGGTGGTCCGGGCCTTGGTCCGGCCGGGGCGCTTGGTGCTGCCGCCGGTACCGCCGGGGGTGTCTCCCGCGCTCGCCACGTGTCCTCCTCGTCGGCCGCGTGCCGCGACCGTGCCGTCCGGCCGGTCCTCGCGGGGGCCGGGTGGCCGTACCGCGGACCGGGGTGATCGATACGGACGGTAACGCCTCGACGCCGATTGTTCAAACACGTGTTCGAAGTTCCACCGGTGTCATCTCGATTTTGTCGGACCGGTGGGGTAGACATCCGCACAGACGTTCGATCGAACAGCCGTTCGACCGGGATGGGCCCGCGAGGGTCCGCGCCACCGACAGGAGCCGCCCCCATGGCCAGCACCGCGACCACCCTCCGCACCCTCCCGACCGCCCACCCCGCCCGGGCCGCGGAGTCGACCGCCGGCGCCGGGGCGCGCCCCGCGCCGACCCGGGTCGTCGCCCGTCGCGGGAACCACCCGGCCGGGCGCGCGCTGGCCCGTGCGGCCGAGCAGGGCACCGGCCCCCTCGCGCCGGTGGTGCCGCTGCGGCGCACCGGCGCCGAGGTGGTCCCGCTGCGGCCGGCCGCGCCGCCGGTGCTCCCGGCGGCGTCCGCGGCGGAGCCGGTCGGGTCGGCGGCGTCCCCCGGGACGACGGCGCCCGCACCCCTGCGGCTGACCCGGCGCGGTCGACTGGTGCTCTTCGGGCTCGGCGTGGTCACCGCCCTCGGCCTGGCGGCGTTCGCCGTCCCGGCGCTGGGTGACAGCGACCCGGCTGTCCCCGCACTCGAGCTCGCGGGCCGCTCCAGCGTGGTGGTGCACAGCGGCGACACCCTGTGGTCGATCGCCGAGGCCGTGGCGCCGGACACCGACCCGCGGGTGGTCGTGGACGCGATCCAGGAGGCGAACGGGTTGTCCGGGGCCGGGCTGGTCCCCGGTCAGGTGCTCGTCCTGCCCTGAGCCGCCTGCACGCCGGGCCGACGGGCACTCCGGCCGACGCCTACCCCCGGCCGGCACGGACCGGCGACACGGACCGGCGACACAGACCGGCGACACGCCGTCTCGTCGGTGGTCTTCGGTGGCCGGTCTTGAGCCCGGTGCCGGGCGGTCCGCGGCGTCCTCCGACGGTGTACGGCGTGGTGGGACGCGTGGGGCGTCAGGTCTGCCCACGGGGCCCGGGTGCTGTCGTCGAGATGTGGGAAGCCGACACGCCCGGTAGGGGTTGCACACCCATAGGGGTCCGGAGCTAGTCTCACCACAACATCTAGTAGTTACAGAGATGTCGTTCCGTCCACAGGTTGTTCCCCAGGTTCTCCCGAGGTCGTCCACCGGATGTCCCCCTCGGAGTCCACAGGGACACCCCGGACCCGGGAGGAGACGATCCGGTGCGCTGCCCGTTCTGCCACAACCCCGACAGCCGGGTCGTGGACTCGCGCGAGACCGACGAGGGCGCGACCACGCGTCGGCGCCGGTCCTGCCCGGGCTGCGGCCGGCGCTTCACCACGGTCGAGGAGGCCGTGATGGCCGTCGTCAAGCGCAGCGGGGTGACCGAGCCGTTCAACCGGGCCAAGGTCGTCGCCGGCGTGCGGCGGGCCTGCCAGGGCCGGCCCGTCGACGAGGACCAGCTCGCCGTGCTGGCCGCCCAGGTGGAGGACGCGGTGCGCTGCACCGGGTCCGCCGAGGTGCCCAGCCACGAGGTGGGCCTGGCGATCCTGCGCCCGCTGCGCGACCTCGACGAGGTGGCGTACCTGCGCTTCGCCAGCGTCTACCGCTCCTTCACCTCCGCGGCCGACTTCGAGAAGGAGATCGCGGAGATGCGCGCCAAGGCGGCCTCGGTCGCCGAGATCGCCTCGGCCGACCTGCCGCCACCGGTCATCCCGCGCAGCGTCGCCACCACCGGGCCGCCAGGCCCCTCGGGTGCCGCGCACCAGCCCTGATCGCGCACCCGCGCTGATCACGCACCAGTCCTGATCCCGCACCGGTCCGCGGCCTTCCCCACCGCACCGGCGCCCCGGCACCGCCGCCGGGGACAGCCCCACGAGCACGTACCCGCCCCACCAGCACGGCGTCCAGCGACGCGACCAGCACCCGGCCCGCCGGCGCGGGTGCAGACACACGAATCCCAGGGGGAGTCTTGACCGAGACCACCGACCGCATCTCGTCCGGCCGCAAGCGGGGCGCGAAGTCCGCCGACCGCAAGGGCATCACCGTCCAGCGCGTGTTCACCACCGCCGGCGTGCACCCCTACGACGAGGTGACCTGGGAGCGTCGTGACGTCGTCATGACCAACTGGCGCGACGGGTCGATCAACTTCGAGCAGCGGGGCGTCGAGTTCCCGTCGGAGTGGTCGATCAACGCCACCAACATCGTCACCACCAAGTACTTCCGCGGCGCCGTGGGCACCGCGCAGCGCGAGACGAGCCTGCGCCAGCTGATCGACCGGGTCGTGCTGACCTACACCGAGGCCGGCCGCGAGCACGGCTACTTCGCCACCGAGGGCGACGCCGAGCTGTTCGAGCACGAGCTGACCTGGATGCTGCTGCACCAGTACTTCAGCTTCAACTCGCCCGTCTGGTTCAACGTCGGCACCGCGTCGCCGCAGCAGGTCAGCGCCTGCTTCATCCTCGCCGTCGACGACACGATGGACTCGATCCTGAACTGGTACCGCGAGGAGGGCCTGATCTTCAAGGGCGGCTCCGGTGCCGGCCTGAACCTCTCCCGCATCCGGTCGTCCAAGGAGCTGCTGTCCTCCGGCGGCACCGCCTCGGGCCCGGTCTCCTTCATGCGCGGCGCCGACGCCTCCGCCGGCACCATCAAGTCCGGTGGCGCCACCCGCCGCGCGGCGAAGATGGTCGTGCTGGACATCGACCACCCCGACATCGAGGAGTTCGTCGAGACCAAGGCGCGCGAGGAGGACAAGATCCGTGCGCTGCGCGACGCCGGCTACGACATGGACCTCGGTGGCCGCGACATCACCAGCGTCCAGTACCAGAACGCCAACAACTCGGTCCGGGTGAACGAGGAGTTCATGCGGGCGGTCGAGGAGGGCACCGGCTTCGGGCTGCGCTCGCGCACCGACGGCTCGGTCATCGAGACCGTCGACGCCAAGGAGCTCTTCCGCAAGGTCACCACCGCCGCGTGGGAGTGCGCTGACCCGGGCATCCAGTACGACGACACGATCAACGACTGGCACACCAACCCCGAGACCGGGCGGATCAACGCGTCCAACCCCTGCTCGGAGTACATGAGCCTGGACAACAGCTCGTGCAACCTGGCGTCGCTGAACCTCATGAAGTTCCTGCAGCCCGACGGCCGGTTCGACTCGGAACGGTTCACCCGCTCCGTCGAGCTGATCATCACCGCGATGGACATCTCGATCTGCTTCGCCGACTTCCCGACGGCGCCGATCGGCGACACCACCCGCGCCTACCGCCAGCTGGGCATCGGGTACGCCAACCTCGGCGCCCTGCTGATGGCCACCGGCCACGCCTACGACTCCCGCGGGGGCCAGAGCCTGGCCGCGGCCATCACCTCGCTGATGACCGGTGCTGCCTACCGCCGCTCGGCCGAGCTGGCCGGGGTCGTCGGTGCCTACGACGGCTTCGCCCGCAACGCCTCGGCGCACTCCCGGGTGATGCGCAAGCACGCCGCCGCCAACGACGCGATCCGCCCGGTCGGCGCCGACGACGCCGACGTGCTCAAGGCCGCCACCGCGCAGTGGCAGGAGTGCCTGACCATCGGTGGCCAGAACGGCTGGCGCAACGCCCAGGCCTCCGTGCTGGCCCCCACCGGCACCATCGGCTTCATGATGGACTGCGACACGACCGGCATCGAGCCGGACTTCTCGCTGGTCAAGTTCAAGAAGCTGGTCGGCGGCGGCTCCATGCAGATCGTCAACCAGACGGTGCCCCGCGCGCTGGCGAGCATGGGCTACCAGGAGGAGCAGGTCGAGGCGATCGTCGAGTACATCGCCGAGCACGGCCACGTCGTGGACGCCCCCACCCTGCGCCCCGAGCACTACGAGGTCTTCGACTGCGCGATGGGCGAGCGGGCCATCTCCCCGATGGGCCACGTCCGGATGATGGCCGCGGTCCAGCCGTTCATCTCCGGCGCCATCTCCAAGACGGTCAACATGCCGGAGTCGGCGACCATCGAGGACGTCGAGAACATCTACTTCCAGGGCTGGAAGATGGGCATCAAGGCCCTCGCCATCTACCGGGACAACTGCAAGGTCGGCCAGCCGCTGTCCGGTGGCAAGGGCAAGAACGACGGCACCAAGGCCGAGGTGGCCGAGGTAGCCGCACCGGTCGCGGCGACCATGGCCCACCCGGTCCGCAAGCGCCTGCCCAAGAAGCGCACCAGCGTCACGACGTCGTTCTCCGTCGCCGGGGCCGAGGGCTACATGACCGCCGGCATGTACGAGGACGGCAGCCTGGGCGAGGTCTTCCTCAAGCTCGGCAAGCAGGGCTCGACCCTGGCCGGCGTGATGGACGCCTTCTCGATCGGTATCTCGCTGGCGCTGCAGCACGGCGTGCCGCTGGAGACCTACATCTCCAAGTTCACCAACATGCGATTCGAGCCCGCCGGCCTGACCGACGACCCGGACATCCGGATCGCCCAGTCGGTGATGGACTACATCTTCCGGCGCCTGGCGCTGGACCACCTGTCCATCGAGAAGCGGGCCAACCTCGGCATCTTCACCGCCGAGGAGCGCGCCTCGCAGGTCACGGGGTCCTACGGCTCGGCCTCGACGTCGACCGTCGAGGAGGAGGTCGACCTGGAGGCGCTGCGCGGCTCCGCGCCGACCGAGGTCGCCAAGGTCGAGGCACCGGCTGCCAAGCCCACCTCGATCAAGGAGGCCCACTCCTCGGCCGAGCTGCTGGAGCTGGTCACCGGGACCGCCACGGACGCGCCGCTGTGCATGACCTGCGGCACGAAGATGCGCCCGGCCGGCAGCTGCTACGTCTGCGAGGGCTGCGGCTCCACCAGCGGCTGCAGCTGATCAGTGTGAACCATCAGGTTTCGACTGATGCGACCATCAGGTTTCGGTCGAAAACCTGATGGTTTGGCGCCCGCGCCTGCATGGGGCAAGCTCGCCGGGATGGCTCGCGGTCTTTCGCGAAACGTTCCGGCGGGCTCGGCCAGAAGTGCCGACCGCTTCTGCGCGGCCGGGGCGACTGTGAACGGCCAGGAGATGTCCGTGCTGAGCCGGTCACGAATGGCCCAAGGTTGGACAGAAATGTCCTGGGTCTGGTCAGTGGGACGTACCAGCTAACTGCTCCACACCCACCGGCCCGGTATTGCTGCTCGATACCGGCCGGTGGTGTGTCGAAAGCAGTATCGGATCTCGGCTTGAGAATGCGGGGGATCTCGTGCAGCAGACCCTTGAGGGGCTGTCGCAGGGTCCAGCAGTTCAGGACGTACTCGAAGATGCTGCGGCTGCCCATGCTCTGCTGAACGGGACGAGACACGCGACTCGCCTCGACCTGCTTCTGTCCACGATCGTCGAGGTGCTCGCGCGGAGTACCCAGCCGACCGGCGGCCTCGTATCGGCGGTGCGGTCCGCTTGGCCGGCGGCCGAGATTACGAGCGGGGATGTGCTTGAAGCACTATCCGTCGCACGGGCCGGCGAACAGCGACTGGTGCACCGAGCGGACACCCCAGAGGGTGACATCTGGCACCTTGATGACGCTGGTACGACCGGGCGCAGGAGTACGGCTACCACATCGGCGAGCTGCACCCGGATGGGTGGCGACGGATCTTCACGCCGCCGGAGTGGGGGCGGGAGGTCTCCCTGCTGTACGCGCAGGAGAAGCGCGAGGAGGTGCACTTCACCCGGCGGGTGAAGGACTGGCCGATCGTGGCGCCCCACCCGCACGCGGTGCCGCGGCGGGTGGGGCAGCCGCAGGCGTACGTCGCCATCCCGGTGCTGGACGGTGGTCGCGAGATGGGCGACATCGTGCTGGCGATGTTCGGCCACTGGACGAAGCTCGGCCACGGCCTGCTCTGACCGCCCGCACGGCCCCTCGGGGTCACCCCACGCGGGGGTGGCCTCGGGGTCGGCCATGGCTGCTCGTCTGGGTGTGCCAACCATCCGGGCAGCGGGCCGGGCGCGTCAACACGGGCGCTGTACGCGGTCGCGGCGCGACGCGCCATAGCGCGCGGACCCAGGTGCGAGCGTCGTCGAGCGGCGCGGTGCGCCCAGGAGCACTGTCACCGCCCACGTCTGCTCGGGGAGGCCGCGCGGGCGAGTACGGCGACCGCGTCGCCGAGGCGGTCCTCCCAGGCGGTCGGGGCATGCAGATGCTCGCGGCACTCGGCAGCGGAGTCGGAGCCCGTGGGCAGTTCGCGTGAGCCTGTCCCGCTGCTCGACACGCAGCTACGACGGTAGCGGGAACTGGCCACCTGGCTGGCATCGGCCGAGAGCAGTTTAGCTCTGTGTCCAAGCAGACTTGCTATATGTTGCTCGTGGCACTGCACGGGACTCGGCAGCTAGGAGAAGAAGTGCTCACCATGACGGCGCAGTTGGTCATCGACGGCACCAGTGAGGGCGACCGGGAACGGGCGCACGCGTTCATCGACGCGGTGTTCGCCGCCAACGGGACGGTCGACGTGGCCGCGGGGGCGGCGCAGGGGGCCGGGGAGGGAGGCTGGGCCGAGCGCAAGGAGCTGGCCCCCGATGAGCTCCGGCAGTTGCTGCGGCAGCTCGCCGACGGCGAGATCGGGCGGCCGTTGAACCCGGGGGAGCGCACCATGCTGCTCGGCATCGCCGAGCGGTCGCCACAGCCCCTGGACTACGACGCGAATCGAGCGCTGCTCGGGACCGGCGCCAAGTTCGGAAACGTCAGCAGCGGCCTGGCGCGGCGCTTCTGGAACCGCGGCTACGAGCTCCCGTACAAGGAGGGCGCCGGCGGCTATGTCATGGAGGAGGCGGTGGCCGCCGTGGTCCGGGAGGTGGTCGCTCCCGAGGTCGTGTGACGTCATGACCGAACTCCGGGCCCGGCGCCGGCGGGGCGCCCGCCGATGCTCGGCCCAGCCGTTCGGACCAAACCCGCCATCGTCCGGCCGCCGCAGTTGCCGAAGGAGAGTTCCGCCGATGACAAACGCCCTACCTCCGACGCCTCGCATGCCGGACTCCAACCCGGTGGCTAGGCACCCGGTGCACCCGGCATCCGCGCCGGGCGGGTGGCGCGCCGATCCAAGGTCGTCCGAGGCGTTTCCGGAAGGTCTGGCCATCGCGGTTGCGCTAACCGGCGGCGAACCGCTCATCGGGGGCGACCGGTGAGCCCCGCGCGTGGGGTCATCCCGGTTGAGGAGTCCTCGGAGTGGACGCTGGCGCAGGTGAACGCTCCCGACGTGCTGGCGCGCATCGCCGCCGTCGCGGCGCTGATGGCCGGCAGTCGGGAGGAGACGCGGTTCGCCATGCTCGCTGACTGCTTCGACGACCTGCCTCCTGAACCGCGGCGGCAGCTGCTGGTGAAGCTGGCCGTACGGGAGGCCGCGGGCTGGTCGACCGCGCGGCTGGCCGCCCTGGAGGCGCGGGTGCCCGGAGCCGGCTTCAAGCCGGACCTGCTTATCGGGCATCCGGTTTCCCGCGGCCGCTGGAAAATCGACGCTGTTTTCGACGCCAAGTCACGCAGCTGCGCCGGCGCGAACATCCTCTTGGCGAAGACCGCATTCCCGGGCGCCACCCGGCCGAAGGACCTGCCCCAAGGGGTGCACTGGCAGTGGGAGCCCGATCCCACCGGCCGCATTCGGCTCTACGTCTCGTCCAATCATGCCTACCGCCGGTCCCGAACGTGGCTCGGGTCCGACGAGATCATCGACGGCGCCGTCGTGTGGGTCTTCGGCGCGGTGGACCCGGCCGCCTATGCCCCCTTCGTCCCCGGCTGGCGCCAAGTGGGCCTTGAGTCGGTGTATGCCCTACTCGTTGCCCTGGCGACCGCGCACCGATCCGCTTCTTTGGAAGGAGCCGTCGGGGCCTGGGTCGCCCCCGCCGGGGAGCGACCGTTCTCGGCCGTCGGTGCCGACGGTTCCCACCGTGGCTCAAGCGCTCGCTTCTGTTTCGGCTGGCGTGGGTTCCGGGGGGAGATCGATCGGGTTCGGCGCCGGGGCAGCCGCAGCCAGGTCTGCTATGCAGGCACCCTCGGAGGGTGGGTGCACGTGCGCCCACCGATGCCCGGCGGACTGCCGGTCGTGGTGACCGCCGCTGATCGTCGTGCCGATCCTGGCCTGGCCGCGGACGCGGCGGTGTACGCGGTGGCGCTCGTCGCTGCTGGAGAACGGCCTAGCTGGGGGCCATGCGTGTGGCCGGAGTGCCAGGCGTACGGCACTGTGGGGGGCTGCCTTTGCGTGGACGCGGAAGGGCGGAGCACTAGCAGCGGCCGGCAACAGCTCCAGATCTTGGCTACTCGCTGACCCGATCTCGGCCGTCCGGCGACGTCACCGGCGCAGTCCCACCGGGTTTCCGGCAATGGGCGATGACGGCAGCGCTGAGCAACCTACCAAACGGAGGTCCGGGAAGACGGCGTGGTGTTCCGAAACCGGATGCGCCTCCCGTAGGTCTCGGATGGCCATGGATCGGGCGTGGTCTCGGCGTTATCCGCCCGAGCTGGCCGCGGTGGAGGACAGGCCATGCCTGTCGCTCAAGCCGGGTGTCATCCCGGTGAGCACGCCCCTATCCGAGGGAGTAGTGGTGCCAACCGAGCGATGCCGCCGGAGGGTCGGCGACGTAGGTGCGCCAGACGTCGCCGCGGTAGCGGGCTTCCCGAGGTTCGCGGACGGTGTTGCAGCCGCGGCACAGCAGCCCGCGCACCAGGCCGGTCGCGTGGTCATGGTCGACGTGATCAGGCGAGCCCAACAAGCCATCCGGTACCGGTGTGCCAAATGTGCGTTCCCAGTGGTGCCACCGGATCGAGCACAGGGCACAGCGTCCCGCCTGGCGGGCGGCGAGTACCTCTCGGACGACCTCGCGCGGCGGCCGGGAGCCGGCCGGCCACTGCAATGTCACCTTCGGGACCGGAAGCAGCGGTAGGGATGGGTGGACCCACCTCCACCGACCGTCGGAGGGCACCGCCGGCTGCAGGGACCCGTCGGCCAACAGGTTGGGTTCGGCCAGGGTGATCCAGGTCGCCCACGCGTCGGTGCTCGACGGCTCGCTGGTCCAAGCCCGGCGCAGGCGCGGCAAGGTCAGGTCCGCGGCCAGAGACCCACCGCCGAAGAGCACCCGCAGATCGGGCGGGATGGCGGGGTCTGCGACGCTGTACCCGGAGACGCCGAACTCGTCGGCCGTGCTTAGCCGGGGGAAGACCGCCAGCCCGTCGGCCACCACGCCACGGACGAAGTCGGCCTCGGACCAGGCCGCGACCGCAGCGGCCCGCACTCGGCGTTCGAGCATGTGCCGCTGCGGTTTGGGCCAGCCTTCCCGTTCGGCGATCGCCAACTCGCCCCGCTGATACGCCTTGCGGGGCGGCGAGCTGGTGCTGGTTCGCGGTTGAACCGGCGTCAGCGGCTGGTTGACGGCAGGCGCTGCCGCGGCCGCCCGTGAATAGAACGCGTCGACCACCCGCTGGACGGCGGTCTCGTCGGGGCGCTTCAGCATGAGCAGCAGTTCGAGGGTGGTTTCCACCCGCCCGTCGTCGTACCCCACGTCGTCCAGACCGTCATAGATCAGGAGCAGCACGCTCCGCTCGTCCTCGGTGAGGAGCTCGTGGTCGATGAGGGCGCTCAGGGACAGCTCCCACGTCGTTCGCTCGTCCATACAGAAGCGTGAGGAGTTGCGGACTCGGTCGGCGAGCCCGAGCACCCGCAGGCCACAGCTTGCGCACAGCAGGCCGGTGTCCCGGTGCGTGCAGATGACGAGCGCCGCGGCGGCGAGCAGGGCGCCCAGCGCGGCGTCTACACATTCGACGTGCTCCGGGTAGCAGCATCCGCAGCAGGCGTGCTCGGCGGGCGAGAGCGCATCTCTCGGCTTCGCAGGGTCGTCGGGGTTGCCGACCCATACCCGCTGTTGTGGTGGCCTGGCATGGGGCGGTGGTACGGCGGTCACCAGGTCGTCCTCCGTTCGGCGCCGTCAGCGTTTGCACGGAGCTGCCGCGGCGGCCGCAAGCGCAGGGCCGCCGGTGCCTTCTGGCTTCCGTCGTTCACATCTCGCGACGCTAGAGGCCGGGTGTGACAGGACTAGGGCGTGTCTTCAAAGGTCTTGATGAGGGATGGACGAGGCTGGTGTGGTGTC
>NZ_JBAPLV010000032.1:0-41749 GCF_037083865.1 Klenkia terrae
CGGTCGCTGCAACTCCCGAAGTGCTCGGGTGTTGCAGCGACCGTTAGAACCCGCCGGGGTGCGGGGCCCTCGTGCGGTCGGGGTCAGGCGACCCGGGCCCGCTCGTCCTCGACCGTGCGCAGCGCGGACCGGCCGGCGGTCCACTCCTGCAGCACCCGGGTGCCGGCGCGGGTCTCCAGCTCGAGCGCGACCGCGGCACCGAAGAGCACGTCCCGGTGCACCTGCGGCTCGTCCCGGACCAGCGAGCCGCACATGTCCACCGAGGCCACCTGCTCGTGCACGGCGTCGGCCTCGACGTGCTCGTCGTAGAACAGCGTCGCGTCCTCGCCCTTGGCCAGCCGGCGCAGCCCGGCGGCGTAGCGGCGGCTGGGCTCGGTGGAGGTCATCTCCAGCAGCGCCAGGTGGCCGAGGGTGGCGCCGCGGTGCCGGCGGTGCAGCCCGAAGAAGCTCATCGCGTTCAGCGTGGCCAGCTGCTCGGCGGGGCACACGTCGACGAACGCGCCGTGCGCGTCGTCCAGGTCGAAGGTCCGCATCAGCCGGGCGAACAGCGCCGAGTGCATCCGGACGGCGGAGCCGCCGCCGTACTCGTCGGCCTGGATCTCCACCAGCGCGGCCTTGGCCCGGCCGGTCACCCGGGGGATCGCCCAGGTGTGCGGGTCGGCCTCCTTGAGGTGGTAGACCGAGCGCAGGGTCAGGAACTCCGCCCACTGCGCCTCGTCGGCCTGCTTGGCCATGAAGGAGGACAGCGAGGGGCCGGCGTCGGCGGCGACCATGGCGGCCAGCTGGCGGTCGACGGACTCACCGGCCGGGGCGACGTCGTCCACCCAGGGGTCGGCGGCTTCGTGCATCGCGGCCTCGAAGCGGTCCTCCAGGACCGCGCGCAGGCGCAGCAGGTCCGGGTCCCACTCCCAGCGCTCGTCGACCTCGGGGAATCCCCGGTAGTGCAGCTCGTAGCAGGTGTGCAGGCTGATCTGCAGGTCGTCGTCGGCCAGGGGCACCGGGGTGCGGGCGGCCTGGTCGGCCAGGGCGAGGGTGGCCGGGGCGAGGGTCGTCCCGGACGTCAGGTCGGCGAAGAGTGCGCCGGACAGCGGTCCGCGGGGCTTCGGGAGAGGCACCGACTCCCTATGCCCACCCCAGGGGGGATCCGAACCGCCCTTACGCCGGTCAGGAAGCCAGACGGAGGGCCGGCCGGGACTCCCGGACCCAGATGCCGAAGCGGTCGTCGGCCAGGGCGGTCTCCAGGCAGGCGGCGGTGAGGGTGCACCGCGGACCGCAGGCGCAGTCGGACTCCGCGACGAGGTCGAGTTCGGGGCGCGGACGGCGTGTCGGCGTGCTGGTCATGAGTCGCTCCTGGTAGGCGGGCATGTACTCAAAGTTATCGGCAGGGGACTTGTCGATTCGTCGGCGAAGAGTGCCGAGCCGCAGGCGGCCAGCGGGCAGGTCGCGCCCGAGCGGTGGACGGCGCCCGGTGTCGTCGTCCATCCAGGCGGTCGCTGTTCACGGCCGGGAAACACGCCCGGTGCGCCGGCTGCCTAGCGTGCGGGCGACCGGGCCCGCTGGGCCCGGCACCCCGAGCCGGGAGAGCCCATGAGCGGCAACGCCGTCCGACTGCAGGCCATCAAGGACGTCGAGGCCTACGTGCCGCCGGCGGTCAGCTTCGACCTGGGGGAGGCGCCGGGTGAGGTGTTCGGGGCCAACGTCTTCTCCCGCTCGGTCATGCAGAAGCGGCTGCCCAAGTCGGTCTTCCGGTCGGTGATGGCCACCATCGACGACGCCGCGCCGCTGGACCCGCTGGTCGCCGATGCGGTGGCCTCGGCGATGAAGGACTGGGCGATGGAGAAGGGCGCGACGCACTACGCGCACGTCTTCTACCCCCTCACCGGGCTGACCGCGGAGAAGCACGACAGCTTCCTGGAGCCCGCCGGGGACGGCTCGGCGCTGGCCGAGTTCGCCGGGAAGACCCTGACCCAGGGCGAGCCCGACGCCTCCAGCTTCCCCAGCGGCGGCCTGCGGAACACCTTCGAGGCCCGCGGCTACACCGGCTGGGACGTCACCAGCCCGGCGTACGTGCTGGAGAACCCCAACGGGAACACGCTGTGCATCCCCACGGTGTTCGTCTCCATGCAGGGCGACGCGCTGGACCACAAGACCCCGCTGCTGCGCTCCCAGCAGGCGATGGCCGTCCAGGCCGAGCGGGTGCTGCGGCTGTTCGGGCACGAGGACCCGGCGGCGGTCGTGTCCTACTGCGGCGCCGAGCAGGAGTACTTCCTCGTCGACCGGCACTTCCACCTGGCCCGCCCGGACCTGCTCAACGCCGGTCGGACGCTGTTCGGCGCCAAGCCGCCCAAGGGCCAGGAGTTCGACGACCACTACTTCGGCGCGATCCCCGAGCGGGTCCTGGGCTTCATGATGGACACCGAGCGGGAGCTGTTCAAGCTCGGCATCCCGGCCAAGACCCGGCACAACGAGGTCGCCCCCGGCCAGTTCGAGATCGCCCCGATGTTCGAGCGGGCCAACGTCGCCGCCGACCACCAGCAGCTGCTGATGACCACGTTCAAGCGGATCGCCCAGAAGCACGGCATGGAGTGCCTGTTCCACGAGAAGCCCTTCGAGGGCGTCAACGGGTCGGGCAAGCACGTCAACTTCTCCCTGGGCAACGCCACCGAGGGCAACCTGCTGCTGCCGGGGGACACCCCGCACGAGAACGCCCAGTTCCTGGTGTTCTGCGCCGCGGTGATCCGGGCGGTGCACAAGTTCGGCGGCCTGCTGCGGGCCTCGGTGGCCTCGGCCAGCAACGACCACCGGCTGGGCGCCAACGAGGCCCCGCCGGCCATCATCTCGATCTTCCTGGGCGACCAGCTGGCCGACGTGTTCGACCAGGTGGCCAAGGGCGGGGCGACGTCGTCCAAGGAGAAGGGCACGCTGCTGATCGGCGTCGACACCCTCCCGGTGCTGCCCACCGACCCCGGCGACCGGAACCGCACCAGCCCGTTCGCGTTCACCGGCAACCGCTTCGAGTTCCGCGCCCCGGGCTCGGGCCAGTCCGTGGGCGGTCCGATGGTCACGCTCAACACGATCATGGCCGAGGCGCTGGACCACATCGCCACCACGCTGGAGACCTCGGTCGGTGCGGGGACGGAGTTCAACACCGCCGTCCAGAAGCTGCTCGAGGAGCTGATCGGTGACCACGGCGCCGTCGTCTTCAACGGGGACGGGTACTCCGAGGACTGGCAGGTGGAGGCCGCGGCGCGCGGCCTGCCGAACCTGCGGACGACGTTGGACGCGCTGCCCGAGCTGATCAGCGAGGACGCCGTCGAGCTCTTCAGCCGGTACGGGGTCTTCAGCCACCGCGAGATGCACAGCCGGTACGAGATCGGGCTCGAGCAGTACGCGCTGAGCATCGGGGTCGAGGCCCGGTTGACCCTGGAGATGGGGACGACGATGGTGCTGCCCGCGGCGCTGCGGTACCAGACCGAGGTGGCGACCAACCTGGCCGCGCTCAAGGCCGTGGGCGTCGAGCCGGACCTCGAGGTGCTGGCGGAGATCAGCACCCCGCTGGCAGACCTCCGGGCCGGGCTGACCGCGCTGCGGGGCGCGCTGGCCGTGGACACCGGGCATGCGGCGGTCGCCGGGGCGGAGCACGCCCGGGACGCCCTGCTGCCGGCGATGGCGGCGGTCCGGGCCGCCGCCGACCAGGTGGAGGACCTCGTCCCCGACGACCTCTGGCCGCTGCCGACCTACCAGGAGATGCTCTA
This sequence comes from Klenkia terrae, assembly GCF_037083865.1. Taxonomy (NCBI): domain Bacteria; kingdom Bacillati; phylum Actinomycetota; class Actinomycetes; order Geodermatophilales; family Geodermatophilaceae; genus Klenkia; species Klenkia terrae. The sequence continues at coordinate 3,756 of NZ_JBAPLV010000032.1, forward strand.
CGTGCTGTAGCCAGCACATTCCCGGCGCCCCCGACGGGGCGCCGGGCAGGCCTCAGCTGTCGAAGGCCGCGGCCATCCGGGCCTGCTCCTCCAGGACGTCGTTCATCCGGGCCTGGACGTCGCCCAGCCGGGCGATCTCCTCACCGGTCGCCAGGATGCCGGCCGAGACCGACCGGGTGGTCTCCTGCATGCCGGTGATGTGCTCGGAGACCCGCTGGGTCGCCCCGGCGGTCTCCCGGGCCAGCTCTTTGACCTCGTTGGCGACCACGGCGAAGCCCCGGCCCAGCTCGCCGGCGCGGGCGGCCTCGATGGTGGCGTTGAGCGCGAGCAGGTTGGTCTGGTCGGCGATCCGGCTGATGATCCGGATGACCTCGCCGACCGCCGAGGACGCCTCGTCGAGGGCGTCCACCTCCTGGGCCATGGACCGGGCCTGCGCCACCGCGGAGTCGGCGACCCGCCCGGCGTCGTCGGCGGCGTCGCGCAGCCGGTGGATCGTCTCGGACAGGGCGCGGGCGTTGGTGCTGTCGCGGTCGGCCCGCGCCAGCCCGTCCAGGCGCTGGGAGACCAGCTGGGAGACGTTGCGCAGCGCGGAGGCGCGCGAGTCCGACAGCTCGATGGTGACGGTGGTGAAGAAGTCCATCGTGCCGATCACCTCGCCGTCCACCATGACCGGGAAGCAGACGCCCGACCGCACGCCGGCCCGCTGGGCGGCGGGGGCGCGCACGCAGTCGGTCAGCTCGGCCAGGTCGCTGACGAACACCAGGTCCCGGGCCTTCCACGCCCGGCCGGACAGGCCGACGCCCTCGGCGAAGCTGGCGCTGAGGGTGACCTCGCGGAACTCGTCGCCGGCCGACCCGGACTCGGTGTCGAACCGGAGGGTGCGGGTCATCGGGTCCAGGGCCCAGTAGGAGCCGTAGGCCCAGCCGAAGGACGTGCGGACGGTCTCCAGCGCCGCGTGCAGGGCGGACCGCTCGTCGGTCGCGGCGCCGACCTCGCGGACGACGGTGGTCACCGCGCCGCGGTCGTCGACGGTCTCCTGCAGGGCGGCGCTGGCCAGGGCCGCGCGGCGGGCGTGGGTGACCAGCCGGCCGATGGCCTCCCACTTGCCGGCGCGACCGCCGAAGAAGGGGAGGGGGGCCGAGCCGTAGTACTCCAGCAGGGCCACGACGGTGCCGCCCTCCAGGACGGGCAGGATGCAGCCCTGGGTGGCCCCGCCGCGGGCGGCGGCCTCCCAGCGCAGGCAGGAGTTCCGGTCGCTGTCCGGCCCGACGAGGACCGGTCGCCCGGTGCTGGCGGCGACCCCGCCGAACCCCGCGGCAGCCCCTCCCCGCGGCAATCCCTCCCCGCGGGATCCCGGCGCGCCGGCCATCTTCTGCACGAGCGGGCCGTACTGGCCCAGCAGGTCGAAACGGTCGCCCTCGGGGACCCAGATGGCGCCGTAGGACAGGGCGAGTTCGCGGACCAGGGTCTCGGTGGTGCGCCGGAAGGCCTCGCGGTCGTCGACCACCCCGCTGTCCAGGACCTCGATCACCCGCTCGAGGGCCTCGACGTCCCGAGGGGTGCCGGTGGCCTCGGCGGGCGGTGGGGTGGGGCGGCGCAGCATCGGGGACCTCCGTCGGGGGTGTACTGCAGCCCTTATCGGCAGATCGGGTTCCGTTGCGGCGTACCTCGGACGCACGACGCCCCCGACCTCGGCGAGGTCGGGGGCGTCGGTGGTGCGGTCGATCAGGTGCGGTGGATCAGATGTCGTAGTACATCGCGAACTCTCCCCGTGTGCTTTGCCGTCGATGGTCATCGATGAAACACGCCACTGGCCTGCGCTTATGGCGTTGGGTGGGCTTGGTCCTTTGCGGGTTCGATTGGAACTCGTGCGGACTGAGTGCGGACTGGCGCCGGTGTCCACATGGGCCCTCGACGACCGGCGAGCCGGTAGTCGATCGCCGATCGCCAGCCCGCTGCTGTGCACCGTGCCGATCACCCGTGCGAGTTGTGGGCAGTCACCGATCACCTGCCAGCTGGCTACACTGCCGAGCATGGCAACGATGGGGCCGACCCGTATGCGCGACTCCCAAGGGCTCGCGGCCAACCTGCTGAAGCTTGCCCGGGCCAAGACCGGTGTCTCGCAGGCCCAGATGGCAGCGCTTGCAGGTGTGCCGCGCTCAACGGTGGAGCGGATCGAGGCAGGAACCCGCCAACCGTCGCTGCCGACGTTGGGCAGACTGCTCGCGGCCGTGGATCTGGACATGCGGATTCGTCTGGAGCCCTACGACGACCACGACGATGTCCTGGATGCCAACTACGCCGCTATGACGCCTGAGCGGCGCGCCGCCACCGATGCCCGGCATGAGGCGATGGTTGCCCTGGTGGACGCCGGCAGAGCCGCGCAGCGGTGACTGACGTCGACGATCCCACCGAACCGGAGGTGTTCGACGCCGAGCCGATTCTGGCGGTGCTCGACCGCCACGGAGTGGAGTACGTGATCGTCGGCGGCTACGCCGCCCGGGTGCATGGGTCCACACGGCCCACCCGCGATGTCGACGTCACCCCGGCGACAACCCAAGAGAACCTGGATCGGCTCGCCGCTGCACTGCGGGAGCTCGACGCGCGCATCCGCACCGACGCCGTCCCCGACGGGCTGCCTTTCAGCACCTCGGGGGAGGCCCTGATCGGGCATCGGATGCTCAACCTGCAGACTCGGCACGGCGAACTTGACCTCACCATCCGCCCAGCCGGCTTCGAGGGCGGATACGACGAGCTGGTTGTGCGCTCGATCCAGCGCTCCATCGGCCAGATCCAGGTACGGGTCGCCGCGCTGGAAGACGTCATCCGCTCCAAGGAGATCGCCGCGCGGGACAAGGACATCCGCGCACTGCCCGAGCTGTACCGGCTGGCCGATATCAACCAGCGACCGCCGACGTTTCCGGGGGAATCGCAAGCGGCCGGCCGAACGGCGACCGAGCGCGTCACCCCAGCGGACTGAATTGCGGACGCCAAGGCGGCCCGCCGACCGCCCGACCATGGCCGGGGTCGCTGAGTAGCCTTTCGCCATTGGCCCCTGCGACTGCTGGTAGCTCGAACCGTCTGTTGCAAGTGTTCACGCGGAACGGTGCGGTTCGCTGGCGGCTCGCCGCTCGGGGGCGGTCCTGCGGGTCAGTAGAGGTAGCGGTCGATGCCGGAGCCGTGCGCCCACATGTGGTTCATGCGGTCGGCGGTGCGGGCGTGGGCGGCTTCCTCGGCGTAGTTGAGCACGCAGTCGGTGCCGGGCGGGGTGGCCCGCAGCCGGGCGGTGATCAGGTGGGTGTCGTCGGTGGGAGAGAGGTCGAGCAGGCCGGCCAGGCGTGCAAGGAGCGAGACCAGCTCTGTGCGGTCAGCCCGGCGGTAGCCGCCGGCGAGCTGCTCGGCGTATGCGTCGACCAGCTCGCCGATGTCGGGATCCAGTCCGGGGTGGCCGAGGGCGGCGGCGGTCGCGGCGAGGAGGTCGGTGTCGGCGGCGGTCAGGGTGAGCGCGGTCATCGGCGCGTGCTCGTAGCGGCCGTCCGGGGCGAGCAGCCGGCCGCACCCTGGTCCCCGGGACTGCGTGGGTGCGAGGGCGGTGAGCAGCCGCTGCACGGCGCCGAGGGCGACCCGGTCGGCCAATGGCGCCGGCAACCGCAGCGGTTCCGTGTCGGTGCCGGGATCCCGCCGGTCGTCGTCCTCCCACGTGCCCAGGCACAGCAGGATCTCCTCCAGGGCGCGCAGCGGCGCCAGCGGCTCGCCGTCGAGGTCGACGACGAGCACGGTGCGCTGCCCTACCGGGGTTCCGCCGCTCGGTCCGGGGTGGCCGGTCGGCCGCTCAGTCACGGACCGACCACCGCTCGGTGGCCGACCCGGCCGTCAGGCCAGTCACCCGGCCGATGTCGGCCCACGAGGCACCGGCCACGACCGCGGCGCGGACCGCCTCATCCAGGGCGCGGGCGGCGGCTGCCTGCCGGGCGGCGGTCGCCTCGACCTCCTCGAGGGCTTGCCATCCGGCGATGTGGCGGCGCCATTCGGTCATCACCAGGGTCTCGTCGGCGGCCTCCAAATCGGCCCACGGGCCTGTGACGGCGAGCCGCCGCGCCGCCGGGTCGGCCAGCTCCCATTCGGTCACGCGGGTCCAGGGGGTGCCGCGCCAGCCGCAGGTGCAGCCGGCGACCCAGCCGACCACCTCCGCGTCCGGACGCCACTCCTCCGCCTGCTCGATCGCCTCGAGGCGGACCTGGCCGCTGGTGCGGGGGTGCACGATCCCGTCGCCGCGGATGAGCGTGCTGTCCTGCCAGAGTCCCTCGGCGGTGGAGCCGTCGCGGTAGGTCAGCCGCACCCGGTCGCCGTTGCAGGGCCCGTCGTCGGGCGGGCGGGCTATCAGCCGGCCGCGGGCGCTGCTGGTGCCGGCGCCCTGCGCGCCGTCGGCGAACAGCGGCACCACCCAGCCTTCATGCTCCTGGCCGTCCACGACCGGGCCCATCCATCCCATCGCTCCTCCTCTGGGTGCGTGTGGGCAGCGTCGACGTTGCGGCGCTGGCCCGGCCTGTCCCGGTCGGCTTCTGTGGATGCCCCTTCGCTGTCCACAGCCGGTGGTGGCACCGACCTCACCGCGTGCCCGGCGTCCGAAAGCGGCCCCAGGCCCGTCCCGCAGCTGTCCGGCGGCGGTGGCTATCGGCGCGGGGACTGGTCTGCTTGTGCGTCGATCCAGGTCCGCAGGTCGGCGCGGCGGTAGAGGACGCGCCGGCCGAGTCGGAAGCTGTTCGGGCCGGTGCCGAGGTGTCGCCAGTACCGGAGGGTCGCGACAGGCGCGCGGAGCACCTCCGCGGCCTCGGTGATGGTGAGCAGCTCCGGCTCGTGGTCGGCGGTCGGGTCGGGCATGGCTGGCTCCCGGGGGTCGTCGGTGGCGGTGCCTTCACCACAGAAGGCGCCATTTCGGGCCCGGTGGTGACACTTCACAGCCAGCTTTCTCGAGCTGTCTCCGGTTCTTCTCCTGCAGCGGCCACCGTTGGCGCCTGATCTGCCAGCGACGGGCCGGCATCTGTCGACGCCGGAGGGGTCGGGCGCCCGGGACAGTTGGTGGGCAGCGCTCGGTCCTGCGGTCGGGCCCGCCCCCCGTCCCGTCCCGATCCGGGGTCTGCCGAGCCCGTCTGTAGGTCGTCTCCGGCCGATGCCCGGTCGTCCGCCGCGACGCCGTCACTGCCACGCCCGCGCTCGGGCAGCACGCTCGCCGGTCGCCGCGACAGTCGGAGAACCCGTGTGCCGACGGGGACTGGAGAACTACTGGAGGTTGGTCAAGTCCGCTGGCGTGGTGTGTGACGGCTGACGCGTGATCTTCTCGTTGGTCATGCGCTGAGGGCGGGGATGGTCACCTCCTCGGTGGCGGTGTTCGTGTCGGGAACGGGTCGGATGCGGCAGCGGGCAAGGACGTCGAGGCCGAGGTAGCGGCGGCCTTCGGTCCATTCGTCGTGCTGTTCGGCGAGCACGGCGCCGACCAGGCGGATGAGGGCGTCGCGGTCGGGAAAGATGCCGACCACGTCGGTGCGCCGGCGGATCTCCCGGTTGAGCCGCTCGCTGGGGTTGTTGCTCCAGATCTGCCGCCAGACCTCCTTGGGGAAGGCGGTGAAGGCCAGCACGTCGGCGCGGGCGGCCTCGAGGTGCTCGGCCACCTTCGGGAGCTTGTCGGCCAGGGCGTCGAGCACCCGGTCGAACTGGGCGTGCACGGAGGCGGCGTCAGGCTGGTCGTAGACGGAGTGCAGCAGCGCCCGTACCCACGGCCAGGACGCCTTTGGAGTCGCCGCCATCAAGTTCGCCGCGTAGTGAGTCCGACACCTCTGCCAGCCGGCACCGGGCAGGGTGGCGCCGATCGCGGTCACCAGGCCGGCGTGCGCGTCGGAGGTGACCATCTGCACGCCGGTCAGGCCGCGGGCGGTCAGGTCCCGGAAGAACGCCAGCCAGCCGGCGCCGTCCTCGGACGAGGTGACCTGCAGGCCCAGGATCTCCCGGTGCCCGTCGCCGTTGACCCCGGTGGCGACCAGGGCGTGCACGTTGACCACCCGGCCGCCCTCACGGACCTTGAGCACGAGGGCGTCGGCGGCCAGGAAGGTGTAGGGGCCGGCGTCCAGCGGGCGGTGCCGGAAGTCGGCCACCTGGGCGTCGAGATCCTTGGCCATCTCGCTGACCTGCGACTTCGAGAGCCGGGTGATGCCCAGGGACTCCACCAGCTTCTCCATCCTCCGGGTGCTCACGCCGAGCAGGTAGCAGGTGGCCACCACGGTGGTCAGCGCCCGCTCCGCCCGTCGGCGGCGCTCCAGCAGCCAGTCCGGGAAGTACGACCCGGCACGCAGCTTCGGGATTGCGAGATCGAGGGTGCCGGCGCGGGTGTCGAACTCCCGGCCCCGGTAGCCGTTGCGCACGTTGGTGCGCTCGGTCGAGCGGGCCCCGTACTCGGCGCCGCAGACCGCGTCGGCCTCCGCCGACATCAGCGTGTTGATGAAGGTGGTCAGCATCTGGCGCAGCAGATCAGGGCTGGCCTGGGCCAGTTGCTCGGACAGGAAGTGGGCAGGGTCGATACTGCTCGGAGCGGTCATCGCGTTGGTCTCCTGAAGCACTGTGGTAGGTCTTCAAGAAGATCACGCGGTGGCCGCCTCTACGTCCAAGGCTCGCTGGTCACGAGCCCGTCGCACACCACTCTGGTGGACGCCACTGTCAACCGAGTCGGCCCACTGGTGGGTCCTGCTCACCAAGATCGGCTCTCTGAGGCAGGTTGCAGGTACCCCAGGGGGTATGTACCGTTGTCTGCGTGGACATCCCCCAGAGCGAGCTCGTCGACGTGATCAAGCGCCTGAAGCGCGTTGAGGGCCAGATCGGCGGCATCGTCCGCATGATCGAGGACGGGCGGGACTGCTCGGCCGTGGTCACCCAGCTCGCCGCGGCATCCAAGGCGCTGAGCAGGGCCGGCTTCGCGGTGGTCTCCACGGGGATGCGCTACTGCTCCACCTCCGAGGATGGCAAGGCGCGCGAGGTCGATCTGCGCGAACTCGAGCGGCTGTTTCTGTCCTTGGCCTGACCGCCGACCCTGCGAGAGGACCCGATGAACCTCGTCCCACAGGTGACCCCCGCCCATCTGAGCGTCGTCCGCGACAACGTGGCCGTTCTCGACGTCCGCGAGCCGGAGGAGGTCGCCTGCGGCCAAATCCCCGGCAGCACCAACATCCCGCTCGGTCAGCTGCCCGCCAGGCTCGACGAGCTGGATCCTCGCAGGTCGATCGTGGTCGTCTGCCAGAGCGGGCGGCGCAGCCAGCGGGCCGCCGAGTTGTTGACCGTCGCCGGGTTCATGGTCAGCAACCTGACGGGTGGCATGAACGACTGGGTCAGCGACGGCTGGCCGACTGTCGGCTCCCCCATTTCTGATCTTTATACCCTGCCCCGTTCGGTAGAGGAGGCCGGGCATGTCGGCTCCGAAGGGCCGGACCCGGCCGACCTCTCCAAACCCCGCATCGTCGATCTGGCCGAGTTGGGCCGCCGTCTTCTCGTCCGCGAGTGGGTGGTCGATATCCGCACCCGTACCGCGTTCGCCGCCGGCCACCTGCCCGGCGCGCTCAACTTCGAGTTGAGTGACGACTTCGCGACCTACCTGGGCCGGCTCTACGACTGGGGTGCGCCGCTGACCCTCATCGCCGACACCCGGGCGCAGATCGCCGACGCGCGCCGCCGACTGATGCGGGTCGGTATCCACCGAATCAACGGAGCCGCGATCGGCCGCCCCGAGGAGCTCACCGGCGGACGCCCCGTGGCCTCCTATCCGGTCACCGACTTCGCCGGACTCGCGCAGGCCATGGCGGCCGGGACGCCGACCGTCCTCGATGTGCGCCGCCTCGACGAGCGCGCCGCCGGCGGTGTGCGCGGCTCCCTGCACGTGCCTGTCGACCATCTGCGGGTCCGCCTCGGCCGCGTGCCCCAGCCTGAGGTCTGGGTCTACAGCGGGTCGGGCTACCGCGCGTCGATCGCCGCCTCCATCCTCGCCCGCGCCGGGTACCACCCGATCCTCGTGGACGGGCCCTACGACGACCGGGAGACCGGCGCCGCCGCCGTCGGGCTCCATGCACCGCCACGCCCAGACGACCGGACCATGGAGGAAGACGCCACTCATGTGTAGAGCAGTCGCGTGCCGGACCTGCGGCAAGACCACGTGGGCCGGCTGCGGTCAGCACGTGGACCAGGTCATGCGTGGCGTACCAACTAACCACCGCTGCCCCGGTCACTACGACGACGGCTCCGCGCCGGGCTGGCTTGCGCGGCTGTTCTCCCGCCGGTGACTGGCCGGTCCGGTGACGCTCGCCGGACCGCCGAACCGCGCCGGCGCCATGATCATCGCCCGCGCCTTCCGACTTCGTCGAGGCGCTGGCGGGCACCCGGCCTCAAATGCGCCAGCTTCGAGATCACCGCGCCGGTCTGCGGCAGTGGTGGTCGACGAGGACGGCGGCACGCGCTAGCTCATGAGGTTGAACCGGAGCGGTCATTCCGCTCCCTGGCCGGCCCTGCGGCACCCCTGGCAAGACCCCCGCAACTGAAAGAGGAGTCAACGTGGATCCGAAGACCGTCAACAGCCGTCGTGATCAGGTGCAACTGCTCGACGTCCGAGAGGACGACGAGTGGAGCGCCGGGCGTATCGACGGCGCGACGCACATTCCCCTGAGCCAGCTTCCGGCCCGCCTCGGCGAGCTCGACCGGGACCGGACCGTCGTCACCGTTTGTCGTAGCGGCGGTCGCGCAGGCAAGGCCGCCGAGCTCCTCGGTGGGTCCGGGTGGACCGCCGAGGTCATGGACGGGGGCATGACTGCCTGGGCGAAGGCCGGCCTGCCGGTCGCCACGCCCGACGGGGCCCCCGGCCACGTCGCCTGAGCCACCACTCGACCTCCATCACCCAGCGCGCAGCACATGCCTACGGAAGGACAACCCATGATCCAGATCGAGACGATCGAGACATCCAGCCTCGGCGACCGCAGCTACCTGGCCAGTGACGGCGAAATCGCCGTCGTGGTCGACCCCCAGCGGGACATTGACCGGGTCCTGGACCTGGTCGACAAGCGCGGAGTCCGAGTGACCCACGTCCTGGAGACGCACATCCACAACGACTACGTCACCGGCGGGCTGGAGCTGGCCCAGCGCACCGGTGCCGCCTACGTGGTGCCCGCCGACAGCGGCGCAGAGTTCGACCACCTGCCGGCCGGCGACGGCGAGGAGTTCCAGGCCGGTCGGATGCGGCTGCGGGCATTGCACACCCCCGGACACACCCACCACCACATGAGCTACGCACTGGAGAACGCCGACGGAGACGTCGAGGCGGTGTTCACCGGCGGTTCGATGCTCTACGGCTCCACCGGGCGAACCGACCTGGTCAGCCCCGAGGACACCGTGGGCCTGACCCACGCGCAATACCACTCGGTGCAGCGGCTCGCCCGCGAACTCCCCGCGGAAACCGGAGTCTTTCCCACCCACGGGTTCGGCAGCTTCTGCTCGGCCACGCCCACCAGCGGAACGGCGTCCACCGTCGGCGAGCAGAGGCGGGTCAACCCCGCCCTGACGTCGGCCGAGCAGGACTACGTCGACACGCTGCTGGCCGGGCTGGACGCCTTTCCCGCCTACTACGCCCACATGGGGCCGATTAATCGGCAGGGCCCGCCGCCGGTGGACCTGTCCCTGCCCCAGCTCGTCGACCCGGCGGAGCTGCGCCGGCGGATCGAGGCCGGTGAGTGGGTGGTCGACCTGCGGGAGCGCACCGCCTTCGCGGCCGGACACCTGACCGACTCGCTGAACTTCGAGCTGGGCGACAACTTCGTCACCTACCTCGGCTGGCTCTACCGGTGGGGTGCGCCGCTGACCCTGATCGGCGAGAGCGACGAGCAGGTCGCCGAGGCGCGCCGGCAGCTGGTTCGAATCGGCGTCGACGAGCTGGCTGGTGCCGCAGTCGGGAACATCGAGACGCTGGCCGACGGGGCACAGCTCCGCTCCTACGAGGTGAGTGACTTCCCCGGTCTCGCCGAAGCCGTCCGCCTGGGGCCGGTGCAGGTCCTCGATGCGCGCCGCGACGACGAACGCGCCCAGGGCGGGGTGCGCGACTCCCAGCACATCCCGTTGCACGAACTCAACGACCGCATCGGCGAGGTGCCCGAGGGCGAGGTGTGGGTGTACTGCGGCTCGGGCTACCGGGCGTCCATCGCGGCCTCGGTCCTGGACCGCCCCGGTCGCCAGGTCGTCCTCATCAACGACTCGTACGGCGCTGCGGCCGAGGCGGGCCTCGAAGACGAGTGCCCTACCGAAGGGGCCGGATCTCCCACTGCCTGAACCACCACCGTCCGCCCCGACATCGCCGCACTTCCTGAAGGACACCCATGACGCCCGCCCCTGACCGCCTCGACGCCCACACGGTCATCGACTGGATCCGCGACCCCGACGCCGTCACGGTGATCGACGTCCGCAGCCCGGCGGAGTTCGAGACCGCTCATGTCGCCGGCTCCTACAACGTGCCACTCACCCTGCTCGGGGAGCACGCCGATCAGTTGGCCGCCCGGCTGGACCGCCAGGTCGTGCTGGTCTGCGCCTCCGGGGCCCGCGCCGCGGAGGCCCGGCAGCGGCTGGCGGGAGTCGGCGCCGACCACGTCCACGTCCTGGACGGTGGTATCGGCGCCTACGCCGCGGCCGGCGGTGAGGTCGTGCGTGGGCGGGCCCGCTGGCCGATGGAGCGGCAGGTCCGCCTCCTCGCCGGCTCCCTCGTCGTGGCCGGGGTCGCCCTCGGCTGGCGCGCCCCGAAGGCCTCCCTGCTCGCCGGCGGCGTGGGCGCCGGGCTCACCGCCTCCGCCCTGACTGACACGTGCACGATGGCGCGCCTGCTCTCGGTGCTGCCCTACAACCGCGGGCCGCGCGAGCTGACCGCCGGCGAGATCCTCGGCCGGCTGCCGGGCGCGCAGCAGGCGGCCTGATGGGCAGCCGGCGCGGACGAGAGCCCACACTGCGGGACACGAGGTGATGGCCGCGGCGCTGGGTCTGGGCCTCATCATCGGGATGCTGCTGGGACTGCTCGGCGGCGGGGGTTCCATCCTCGCCGTCCCGGCGCTGGTGTACGGCGTGGGGATGCCGCTGGCCGCTGCAGTGCCGACCTCGCTGGTCGTCGTCGGAATCTCCTCGGCTACGGCGCTGATTCCCCGGCTGCGCGTGGGGCAGGTGCGGTGGCGTCTGGCGGCCGTGTTCGGCGCTGCCGGTGCCGGCGCTGCCTTCGCCGGCGCGGCGGTCAACCGGCTGCTGGAGCCGCGGGTGGTCCTGGTCGGCTTCGCCGCGATGATGGTCGCCGCCGGCGTGCGGATGCTGCGGGAGCAGACAACGGTCGGCGGCGACTGCGCCCTTCCCGGCGGCGGCATCAACTGGCGCGGTTGCCTGCCCAAGGCCATCGGCTCCGGCGTGGTCGTCGGGTTCCTCACCGGCTTGTTCGGGGTCGGCGGCGGATTCCTCATCATCCCCGCGCTGGTGCTGCTCCTGGGTCTGCCGATGACGATCGCGGTCGGCACCTCGCTGGTCATCATCGTGATCAACTCCCTGGCCGGGTTCACCGCCCACACCGGGGACGCCGCGCTGGACTACCGGATCGCGCTGGCCTTCACTGCGGCTGCGGTGGTCGGCTCGCTGGCCTCGGCGCGGGTGGCCTCCCGGCTGCCGGCGGAACGGCTGCGCCGCTGGTTCGCCTACCTGGTGTTCGCCGTCGCCGCGTTCGTCGTCGTTCAGGCGCTGATCAACCCGTCCGCGGCCGGTTGAGACCATCAACCGTCGGCGCGACGCAGCAGGGGACGTGGGCCGCACCACGGCGGTTGCGACGCGGACCGTGAGATGGCACCCCGCACCGGGCGGCTGCCCGCATGTGGCCGAGCATGACGATGAGGACGAGGAGACATCATGATGGGGAACGGCATGGGCATGGGCATGGGCTGGGGCTGGCTCTTCTGGCTGCTGGTGCTCGTCGGGATCGTGCTGGTGATCGTCGTCGCGGTGACGGCGGTCGGCGGCGGCACCCGCCGGGAGGGGAACACTTCCCGCGCGGAAGGCGGGCGGCCGGGCCGGAGCCGTGCCCGGGACGTGCTCGACGAGCGCTACGCCCGCGGCGAGCTGACCACCGAGGAGTACCGCGAGCGGCTGACCGCACTGGGGGAGAACCAGTAGTGCAGCCGATCAGCCGCCGCCGCGCCCTGCAACTGGGCGGACTGGGCCTGCTCAGCGCCGTCGTCGGGGGCGCCGGCCTGACGTGGCAGTCGGCCGCCGGATTCGAGCCCGCGCCCGGGCGCGCGCTGACCCAGCCGGACGTGCTTCGCAGCCGCGGCGGCCGTCTCCGGGTGACCCTGCGAGCGGCTCAGGGGCCGACCAGGGTCGCCGGGCGGGAGGCCACCATGTTGAGCTACAACGGCGGCCTGCCCGGGCCGACGCTCTACCTGCAGCCCGGTGACCGGCTGCAGGTGCGGCTGACCAACGATCTCGACGCCCCGACCAACCTTCACGTGCACGGCCTGCACGTCTCCCCGCTGGACAACGGCGACAACGTGTTCATCGCCGTGCAACCGGGGGAGTCCTTCGACTACGACTACCAGCTCCCCGCCGACCATCCCCCCGGCGTGTACTGGTACCACCCGCACCACCACGGCATGGTCGCCGACCAGGTCTTCGGTGGCCTCTACGGCGCGATCGTCGTCGGCGACCCCGAGCCGGTGCCGGCGACCCGCGAGCGGGTGCTGGTGATCTCCGATCTGTCCCTGGACGGGTCCGGCCAGGTCGCCGCGCCGTCGGCGATGGCGCGGATGGCCGGGCGGGAAGGGCAGCTGGTCCTGGTCAACGGCCAGTCGCGACCGGTGCTCACCGCCCGCCCGGGCGAACGGGAACGCTGGCGGATCGTCAACGCCTGCTCGTCCCGCTACGTGCGGCTGCGCCTGGACGGGCAGCAGCTGCAGCTGCTCGGCGTCGACTCCGGCCGCTACCCCGAACCACGCGACGTCAACGAGATCGTGCTGGCCACCGGCAACCGGGCCGACCTGCTCGTCACGGCGGCGGAGGGTTCCAGCGTCCTGGAGTCGCTGCCCTACGACCGCGGCGGGATGGGCGGCATGATGGGCGGCATGATGGGCGGCGGCTCGACATCGTCCGGCGGCGGAGCGATCGCCCTGGCGACCCTGGACGTCGCGGGCGCCGCGGTGGCCGCACTGCCTCCCGTGCCCGCCCAGCCCGCACCGCGTGACCTGCGCGGCCTGACCGTCGCCGGCCGGCGCGAACTGATCTTCGCGATGGGCATGGGCATGGGCATGGGCGGCGGCGGCATGCAGTTCACCATCGACGGCAAGGTGTTCGACCCCGAACGGGTCGACCAGGCCGTGCAGGTGGGCACCGTGGAGGAGTGGACGCTGACCAACGCCTCCTCCATGGACCATCCGGTGCACCTGCACGTCTGGCCCATGCAGGTCATCGCCGAGGGCGGCCAGCCCCTCGACGAGGTCAGGTGGCGCGACGTCGTCAACGTCCCCCCGGGCGGCCAGGTGACGGTGCGCATCGCCTTCGACCGCTACCCCGGCCGCACCGTGTACCACTGCCACGTCCTCGACCACGAGGACGACGGCATGATGGGCGTCCTGACCGCGACCTGAACCATGGCGCTGCTCTCCGACCGGAGCCCACGAACAGAGGCTGCTCTTCCCGGTGATTCGACGGACGGTTCTGCCCCGTTTCTCTTCAGGGGGGAGCGCGTCCGGGCGCCTTCTGCGTGTCCGCACCGATCGTGTGCCCCGGCCGGCCCGGGCAGGTGGTCGTCAGCCGCCGAACCATCGCTGCGCACGGACTGATCCGAAGCGCCGTTTCTCCTCGGCGACTTCGGCGGACGGGGCGGTGAACACTGCGGTGGGCCCCGCTCCGGACAGGAAGTCGACGTCGACCTTGGCGACGGTTCCGCCGCCGGTCTCGATATAGCAGACCGCCGCTCCGTTGTACGGCGGCGGTTGGGGCCTCCCCTTGAGCGTGGCGACCAGTACGTCGGCGAGTGTCGCTGCCTCTCCTTCGGCGATGGTCCCAGCTCGGGGGACGGGAGCGCTGGTGACGTCCCCGACCGCATAGACGTCGGGGAACCGGGTGGCGAAGGTGGCCGGGTCCACCGGGATCCAGCCGTCCTCGGTGAGGCCGGCGTCGAGCACCACTGCGGGGGCGCGGTGTACCGGGACCGCCAGAAAGAGGTCATACGGCAGCCTGCGGCCGTCGGCGAGGTGGGCCACCTTGGCTGCAGGGTCGAGACGCTCAACCTGGGACGACGGCCAGTGCTCGATGCCCCTCTCGGCGAGCATCGACACGATCGCCGCCGAGGTTTCCTCTGACACCGGAATCGGCGACCCGAGCGGGTTGACCAGGTAGATGGTGACGGCGTCGCGCACGCCCCGCTCACTGAGGTAGTCATGGAGCATCAGCGCGGCCTCATTTGGTGCCGGCGGGCACTTGAAGACCGGGCCCAGTACCCCGATGACGGCGACGCCGGCCTGGAAGGACGGCAGCACGTTCGCGACGCGTTCGGCTCCTTGTGTGGAGTAGAACTCGTGGCCGCCTTCCACGAGTCCAGGGGTGGCGCCCGGATCGAGGTCCGCTCCGAGCGCGACGACGAGAATGTCGGCGTCGTACGTCGCCCGATCGGTCCGGACACGCCGGGCCTTCGGGTCGATCGACAGTACGGTCTCCTGCCGGAACTGCACATTTGGCTTGGCGATGTCCCGGTAGTACAGGCACACCTCGTCGGGACTGCGCCTACCGAACATCACGTCGAGCTTGGCGAATCCGAAGATGAACGAGTCGCTCTGATCGATGAGCGTGACGCGAACGTCGTCGGCGAGGTCTTCGGCGAGCCGAGCCGACAGCTCCAGCCCGCCGAAGCCGGCCCCGAGAATCACTACATGAGCAGCCACGATCAGACGCTACCGCCTCGTGGCGAGGCGCAAACGGGTGCACAGCAGGAGCGGAACCCGATCACTGCCCCATCGGGGTCCATCACTCGACCTTCCAGCTCGAAGCCCCGAGGGCGCCGCGTCCGATCGTCCGGCGTCCGCCCCTGACAGCCGGGTGCTTCAGCCACATGCCGGAACGGTGATCCAGCGTCAAGACATCCCGCCGTCGCTGCTCGATACTCCGCTCAAGGGTCTTCTCGCAGTCAATGGCACCGGCAGCCACCCACACCATTCAATCCTTCACTGAAGATTGTCATCCCTTCACCAAGAAACGGCACGCATGCTACCTTCAGAGGTAGTTCGGGCCCCGCTTCGCGGGGCCCATCGCCGTTTCTAGGGGTGACGTGTTGGCCATTGTTGGGTGGCGTTGGAAGTGCACGGTGGAATGAAGGTGTACGCCGGCCCGCCGGCCGCGGCCCGGCAGTACCTGGAGGCCGGCTGCGGCCGGGCCGATGACTACTACCTGGCCGAGGGGACCGGGTTCGCCCGCCGTTTCACCGCCAGTGCGGGTGGCGTGCGGGAGCTGGCGCCGTTGACCGGCGACGGCTACGAAACCTGGGTCGCCGGCCACGACCCGGCGACCGGGGAGCCACGCGGGCAGCTGCGCACCGACGAGCACGCCGTGCGGTTCGTCGAGGTGGTGGTCAACGGTCCGAAGACCTGGTCGCTGGCGGCCGCGCTGCATCCGGACATCGCCGCGGCGTACGAGGCCGCGCAGGACCGCGCCGCCGGGCAGATCGTCGCCTGGCTGGCGGAGCACGCGACCACCCGGGTCGGGCCGCGGGGCGGGCAGGTGCAGGTGCCGGTGGAGGTGCTGGAGGCGGTGACGGTGCGGCACTACACCTCCCGGGCGCAGGATCCGCACTGGCATCTGTATCTGCAGATCCTGGCCCGGGTGTTCGCGGCTGGGAAATGGCGGGGCCTGCACACCGTCGGTGTCCGGGATTCGCTGAATGGGATCAACGGGCTCGGGCACGCCGCGATGGCCTGTGATCCGGAATTGAACGGCGCCTTCGCCGCGCACGGATACACGAAGGACACCACTGGAGAGATCCGGGAGCTCTCCGAGTATGTCGGCCCGTTCAGTGCGCGGCACGCGCAGATCGCCCGGAATGTGGACCGCTACGAACGGGAATGGGCCGCTGCGCACCCCGGCGAACACCCCGGCCCGGCGCTGCGCCGTGCGTGGGACGCGCGGGCGTGGGCAGACGGGCGCCCGGACAAGGTGATCCCGCAGCCCGGGGCGAAGCTGACCGAACGCTGGCGGACGGACTTGGACGCCCTGGGCTACCGGCCTCGCGACCGACCCGTCGCGCTGCACCCGACCCCGATCGGCGCCCTGGACCGACAGGCGGCGGTGGAGCGGGTGCTCGCGAGGCTGGCCGCGGGCCGCTCGGCGTGGAACGCCGCGGATGTTCGCGGGGAGGTGGAGCGGCTGATCGCCGCCGCAGGTGTCGTGGCCGAGGGGGCGGTGCGCATTGAGCTGGCCGAGGACCTCACCGCCCGCGCCTTCGCCTGCTGCGTGCCGCTGCTGCCGCGGGACGGGGTGCCCGAGCACATCCGGGCCTGGACCTCCCGCCCGGTGCTCGCCACCGAGGCCGAGCTGACCGCCCGGCTCGGCGCCCGCCGGACCGGGCCGCCTGGTGTGCCGCCGCAGCGCCTGTAACCGGCGGGCCCGCCGGCAGACCCGGCCGGCTGGCTGGACGCGGGGCAGGCCGCGGCGGTCACCGCGCTGGCCGGGGACCGGCCGCTGGTCGTGGTCGAGGGCGCGGCCGGCGCCGGCAAGACCACCACCCTCGCCGCCGCCCGGCAGGCTCTCGAGGGCCAGGGGCGGCGACTGACGGTGGTGACCCCGACGCTGAAGGCGGCCCGCGTCGCGGCCGGCGAGGTCGGCGCCGCGGCCGGGTCTGCGGCCTGGCTGGCCTTCCGGCACGGCTGGCGCTGGAATGACGACGGCGCCTGGACCCGGCTCGAGATCGGCCAGCCCGACCCGACCACCGGCACCGTGTACAGCGGGCCGACCGAGTCCGCGCGGCTGGCCACGGGGGATCTGCTGGTCGTCGACGAGGCCGGCATGCTCGACCAGGACACCGCCCGCGCCCTGCTCACCGTCGCTGACGAGGCCGGCGCCCGGATCGCGCTGCTCGGCGACCGCCACCAGCTGCCCGCGGTCGGCCGCGGCGGCCTGCTCGACCTCGCCGCGACAGCCGCCGGCCCGGCCGGCTGCCTGACCCTGGAGACGGTGCACCGCTTCACCCTCACCCTGCCCGACGGCCACCGGCTGCCCGACCGCGAGTACGCGGACCTGACCCTGGCCATGCGCGCCGGCGCCGATCCCGGCGCGGTGTTCGACGCCCTGGCCGCCCGCGGCCAGATCCGACTCCACCCCAACGCCCACGAGCTGCGGGAGGCGCTGGCCGGAGTCGCCGCCCAAAGCCCGGGTGTGGCCGCGGTGGTCGACACCCGCGAACAGGCCGCAGAGGTCAGCGCCGTCATCCGGGACCGTCTGGTCGCCCACCGACGGGTCGACGACACCCGGGTGGCCATCACCGGGGCCGGCCAGCGGATCGGCGGCGGCGACCGGATCGCCACCCGCCGCAACGACCCCGACCTTGACGTGGCCAACCGCGACACCTGGACCGTCACCGCCGTCGGCCGACACGGCGAACTCGTTGTTACCCCGGCCGGTCCTGCAACCGGGGACGTTCCCGGCGGTGTCACCCCTGACCCACGAGAGTCGCGTGTGCTGCCCGCCGACTACGTCACCGCGCACGTGGAGCTGGCCTACGCGGGCACGGCGCACGGGGTGCAGGGTGAGACGGTCGCCGCCGCGCACGTGGTGGTCGGCGAGCACACCGGGGCGGCGTCGGCCTACGTGGGCATGACCCGCGGCCGGGAAACCAACATCGCCCACCTCGTAGCCGCCGACATCGAGGAGGCCCGGGAACAGTGGGTGGCCGTGTTCGGCCGCGACCGGGCCGATCTCGGCCCCGCGCACGCCGCCGGGCTCGCCGCCGCCGAGGCCGCCCGCTACGCCCCATCGCGCCCGCTGGAGGATGTGCTGGCCCAGCTGCGCACGGCGTGGACGGCCGAGCAGCGCTGCCTTCAGCGACTTGCCTACTGGGAGCCGCAGCGCGACACGTTGTGGCAGGTCGTCGCGCTCGACGCCCCGCACGCCGGCGAACTCGCGCAACTCGCAGCCGCCCGTGATCAGACGGCGCTCGCAGCGGATGAGGCCGGACAGCGGGCCGGGGACAGCGGTGCCTCGGTCGCCGCCCACACCGAAGAGCTTCGCGACACCCTGCTCGCGCGCTGGGACGGTGAACGTGACGCCGCGCGCGCGGCCGCGAGAGTCATGTGCGATGGCCCGGGCCGGCTCGGCCTCCGCCGGGGCGCAGTGGCCCGGGCCGGCGAGCAGCTCACCGACTGGGCCGACCGGTGGCGGCCACACGTGCCGTCCCTGCCCACCGAACCCGGTGAGCTCGCCCCGGTTGCCGGCTGGTTCGACGACCGGCCCGCCCTGTGGGAGACGTTCAGCACCTCCGCACGCCTGATCGCCGAACACGCCCACCCCGAACACGCGCAGCTTTGCGCGGCCGCCGACGCCGCCCGGAACGCGCACGAGCAGGCCTGGCGCGCACTGGCCGAGGCCACCCGCCGACGCGATGAGCGGCTCGACTCGTTGGGGCCCGTGGCCTGGACCTCCGACCCGGCCGGCCGGCTCACCGACCTCGACCGCGAAATCGCCGCCACTCGCCAGCAGCTCACCGACGTACGCGCGCGCATCTCACATCTGACCTCCGAGCCGGCTCTCCTCGCCCAGCCCGCTGAACGGCTCGCCGTCGAACGCGACACCTGGTGCGCAGAGCGCGAAGACCACCGGCGTCAGCGCCGCACATCCACCCCGCGGCCGTCCAGCTCCCCCCCCCCGGGCGTGGCTCGGCCGCGGCCCGAGCCCCCGTCGCTGTCCGAGCCCCGTCCCAGCATCGGTCCCTCCCGCGGCCGATGACCCCCCACTCCGTCCCGCCGGGAACGTCGCGCGCCGCGGCGACGTCCCTGCCTGGGTCAATGCCCAGCGCGACCTGGACAAGCGCAAGTGACCTTGACGTCGAGTGTTGTGTCGGACCTGCAGGCGAACGTGTGCCTGTTTCTGGAGTGCTCGCTCTGTCGCCGCGACGGCCGAGCCGAGGAGGACAAGGAGGGCCCCCGATGGCCGTAGTCATTGACCGGTGGCGGCGGCGGGACCGCGCGACCGGGAAGCTCGTTCCCACTGCGCGCGACGGCAGGGGGTTGCGCTACCTGTCGCACCTCCGCGATGCCGCTGGACGTGAGGTCACCAAGGCCTTCGTGCTGAAGCGAGACGCGCAGCGGTGGCTCGACGAGCAGACGGCGGACATGGTCCGGGGCACGTACGTGCACCCCACCGCGGTCAAGACGACGGTCGGGGAGTGGTGCGAGACATGGCTGTCCGGCTACGCCAGCAGACGTCCCAGAACCGTCCGACAAGCGCGGGTGCACATCGCGCGGATCACGACCACCTTCGGCAACCGTCCCTTGGCCGCGGTGCGCCCGTCGGATGTGAAGTCCTGGACGGCCAGGCTCAAGGCTGACGGCCTTGCTGACAGCTACGTCTACGCGCTCCACAACCGGCTGTCGCAGCTGATGAGCGACGCCGTCCATGACGGCATCCTGGCGCGCAACCCTTGTTCCCGACGTACGACTCCGGGCGCCGGCAAGCCCCGCCCCTACGTCGCCACCACCGAGCAGGTGTGGGCGCTGCATGATGCCGTCGCCGAGCACCTGCGACCGGCGATCCTGCTCGGCGCCTTCGTCGGTCTGCGGACAGCCGAGGCCGTGGGCCTCCGGGTGGTGGACGTTGACTTCATGCGCGGCGTCGTCAGGCCAGTGCAGCAGCGGGACGGCGAGCCGTTGAAGTCCGAAACCAGCCGGACCCCGCTGCCGATCCCGTCCGAGCTGGCGCTTGAGCTTTCCGCTGCGGTGGCCAGGTCGGGCGGCGACTACGTCGTCACGGACGGCGCTGGGCGGCAGTCCTCAACGTGGGCCATCGAACGGGCGGTGCGGGCGGCGCGATCGAAAGTCGAAGAGTTGCCGGAAGGGTTCCGCTTCCACGACCTCCGGCACTACCTGGCCTCACTGCTCATCGGTAGCGGCCTCGACGTGAAGGTCGTCCAACATCGGCTCCGGCACGGGTCAGCGAAGACGACCTTGGACACCTACGGCCATCTATGGCCCGACAGCGACGAGTCCGCACGAGCCGCCGTGGGTGCAGTGCTGGCGGCTCGTGCGGACTGTCTGCGGACTGGCGAACCCTGACCGCTAGGAAGTGCAGGTCAGAGGGCCGGTTTCGTCAGATGTCGTAGTACATGGCGAACTCGTGCGGGTGCGGGCGGAGGCGGATCGGGGTGATCTCGTTCTCCCGCTTGTACTCGATCCAGGTCTCGATGAGGTCCGGGGTGAACACGCCACCGTCGAGCAGGTAGTCGTGGTCCACCTCGAGCCGGTCGAGGACGGCGTCCAGGGACGCGGGCACCTTCTCGATGCCCAGGGCCTCCTCGGGCGGCAGCTCGTAGAGGTCCTTGTCGACCGGGGCCGGGGGCTCGATCTTGTTCTTCACGCCGTCCAGGCCGGCCATCAGCATCGCCGAGAAGGCGAGGTAGGGGTTGGCCGACGGGTCGGGCACGCGGAACTCGATGCGCTTGGCCTTCGGGTTGTCGCCCGAGATCGGGATCCGGGTGCACGCCGAGCGGTTGCGCGCGGAGTAGACCAGGTTGATCGGGGCCTCGAAGCCGGGCACCAGGCGGTGGTAGCTGTTGACCGTCGGGTTGGTGAAGGCCAGCAGCGACGGGGCGTGCTTGAGCAGGCCGCCGATGTAGTGGCGAGCCATGTCCGACAGGCCCGCGTAGCCGGTCTCCGCGGCGAAAAGCGGGATGCCGTCCTTCCACAGCGACTGGTGGCAGTGCATGCCCGAGCCGTTGTCGCCGAACAGCGGCTTGGGCATGAACGTCGCCGTCTTGCCGTGCGCCCAGGCGGTGTTCTTGATGATGTACTTGAACAGCATCAGGCTGTCGGCCGAGCGCAGCAGGGTGTCGAACTTGTAGTTGATCTCGGCCTGCCCGCCGGTGCCCACCTCGTGGTGGCCGCGCTCGAGCTCGAGGCCCGCGTTGGCCAGGTTCATCATCATGGCCGAGCGCAGGTCGCTCTGGTGGTCGGTCGGCTCGACGGGGAAGTACCCGCCCTTCTGGCGGGTCTTGTAGCCCAGGTTCGGGCCCACGCCGTTCTCGCCGGTCGCCGAGCCCGAGTTCCAGGAACCCTCGACGGCGTCGATGTGGTAGTAGCCCTCGTTGATCGAGGTGTTGTGGCGCACCGAGTCGAAGACGTAGAACTCGGCCTCGGGGCCGAAGTACGCCGTGTCGGCGATGCCGGAGCTGGCCAGGTAGGCCTCGGCCTTCTTCGCCACGTTCCGCGGGTCGCGGGAGTAGGACTCCCGGGTGATCGGGTCGTGGATGAAGAAGTTGACGTTCAGCGTCTTGTAGGTCCGGAACGGGTCCACGAAGGCGCTGTTCGCGTCGGGCAGCAGCAGCATGTCCGACTCGTTGATGGCCTGGAACCCGCGGATCGACGAACCGTCGAACCCGAGTCCGTCGGTGAAGGTGTCCTCCCCGAAGGTCTCCGCCGGGATGGTGAAGTGCTGCATGACGCCGGGGAGGTCGCAGAACCGGACGTCGACGAACTTGACGTCGTTGTCCTGGATGTACTTCGTGACCTCGTCGGGAGAGTTGAACATCGATCCTCCGGGGGTGGGCGGACGGCCGACTCGGAAGCTACGAGCGAGGAGTTGCCCTCGGGTGTCCCGCATGTTTCCTCGCGGTAACACCGGCTCCGGCGTGTCGCGGTGATCCCGGGGAGCGGGCCGCGGACGCCGTCACCGGGTCACCGCCGTCGGTCGTCCTACGCTGGCGGCATGGTCAGGGACGAGACACCACCCTCTCAGGGCCGCGTCCGGGGAGCCGCGCTGGGCCTGCCCGCGACCGGTCCGGGTTCCGTCGCCGGCTTCGGTGCCCGCGCGGTGGCGTTCGTCGTCGACGCGCTGCTGGCCGCCGTGGTCGCCGCCGCGGTGGTGCAGGGCATCCCGGAGAACTGGAGTCTGCTGTCCTTCGGCCTGATCACCGTCGTGTCGCTGGTGCTCGTGGGCCGCACGCCGGGGCAGGCGCTGCTCAAGCTGCAACTGGCCCACCCCCGGCAGGGTGAGCGGGTCGCGCTGTGGCGGGCCGTCGTCCGGACCGCGCTGCTGATGCTGCTCGTGCCCGCCCTCGTGGTGGACGGCGACGGTCGCGGCCTCCACGACCGCCTGACCCAGACCGCCGTCATCCGCTCCGTCTGACCACTGCTCGGTCGTGACGAGGGGGCCCGGAGGGTCCCCGAGGATCGACGGACGCGCTCAGCCCACCCGGGGGACGGCACCTGGCCGCGGTGCGATCCGGAGGATCGCGATGTGCGCAGCCCGCTTACCGACGGCGCATCTGGCGCTGGCTGACCGACATCTGGCGGCCGCCGGGCATCGGGCCGCCGGGGATCGGCATCCGGGCACCGCCCAGGGCGTTCATCCGCTTGCCCAGGCTGTTGACCTCGGCGCCGTCCAGGTTGCGCGGCAGCTTCATCACGTGCGAGGACAGCTTCTTCAGCGGGACCTGGCCCTCGCCGTCGCCCACGGTGATGTCGTAGATCGGGGTGTCGCCGACCACCTTGGCGATGCGGCGCTTCTCCTGGGCGATGAGCGGGCGCACACGCTGCGGCTGGCCCTCGGCGACCAGGATGATGCCGGGCCGCCCCAGCACCCGGTGGACGGCGTCGAGCTGGGCGGTGCCGGCGACGCCGGAGGAGACCCGCCAGTCACCGCGCATGCCCTCCAGGACCCAGGCGGCTGCGCCGGGCTGACCCTCGACCTGGCGGTAGGCCGAGCCCTGCGCGCGGCGGCTGAAGACGATCAGCGCGGCCAGGAGGCCCAGCAGGATCGCGATCGGGATGAACAGCAGCGGCGCGCCGAAGAGGATCGCGACCAGCTCGACGACGGCGGCGACCACCACGAAGGCGATCAGCATGATCCAGGGCAGCTTGGGGTCGTTCTTGTACGTCAGCTTGTAGGCCTGCTTGATCTGGCCCAGCGACGTCGTGAACTTCTTCCAGCGACCGACCTTGGGCTTGCCGTCCTTGCCGAGCTTCTGGCCCGCGCCGGACGCCTTGCTGCCGGTCGACTTCCCGCCGGACGCCACGGCACCCTTGCCCTTGCTCGTCGCGGGGGCCGGGGTGTCTGTGGGCTTGCTGCGTGCCATGCGCCCGAGGATACGGCCCCGGTGCCCCGACGCCGTGCGCCCGTCGCCGGAGCTGCCCGTCAGACCGCGGGGGTGAGCCCGCGCGCCTCGACGGCCTGCTGGTAGAGCCGGCCGGCGCGGTAGGAGCTGCGGACCAGCGGCCCGGCCAGCACGCCCGGGAAGCCGATCTCCTCCGCTTGGGCGGCGAAGTCGACGAACTCCTGCGGCTTGACCCAGCGGACGACGGGGTGGTGCCGCGGGCTGGGGCGCAGGTACTGCGTGATGGTCAGCAGGTCGCAGCCGGCGTCGTGCAGGGCCTGCATGGTCTCGGTGACCTCGTGCGGCTCCTCGCCCATGCCCAGGATCAGGTTGGACTTGGTGACCAGGCCGGCCTCGCGGGCGGCGGTGATCACGGCGAGCGAGCGCTCGAAGCGGAAGCCGGGGCGGATGCGCTTGAAGATCCGCGGCACCGTCTCCACGTTGTGCGCGAGCACCTCGGGGCGGGAGGAGAAGACCTCGGCCAGCTGGTCGGGCTCGGCGTTGAAGTCCGGGATCAGCAGCTCGACGCCGCAGCCGGGGACCTGGGCCTTGATCTGGCGGACGGTCTCGGCGTACAGCCAGGCCCCGCCGTCCTCGAGGTCGTCGCGGGCGACGCCGGTGATCGTGGCGTACCGCAGCTGCATCGTGGCGACGCTCTCGGCGACCCGGCGGGGCTCGTCGCGGTCGAAGTCCGCGGGCTTGCCGGTGTCGATCTGGCAGAAGTCGCAGCGCCGGGTGCACTGGTCACCGCCGATGAGGAAGGTGGCCTCGCGGTCCTCCCAGCACTCGTAGATGTTGGGGCACCCGGCCTCCTCGCACACCGTGTGCAGGCCCTCGCGCTTCACCAGCGACTTGAGCTCGGTGTACTCGGGCCCGGTCTTCAGCCGGGTCTTGATCCACTCGGGCTTGCGCTCGATCGGGGTCTGGGAGTTGCGGACCTCCAGGCGCAGCAGCTTGCGGCCGGCCGGCTCGATCGTGGCGCTCATGATCGCCACGGTACGCCTGTGCGCCGGTCCTGCAGATGCGACGAGGGGCACCCCGGCCGTGGCCGGGATGCCCCTCGCGGGCGTGCTGGGGGTGCTGCTCGATCAGCCCTCGCGGCCCAGCGGGGGCTTGTCGAGGGTCTCCGCGCTGGGGACGGTGTTCACCTGCGGCGCGCCGTCGTCCGAGGTCGACTGCGCGTCGTGGTGCTTGCCGTCGCGCCAGCCCAGGTCGGTGCTCTCCGGGGTGGCGTCGCCGGGGGCGTCCTCGGCCGTGGAGACTGCCTGGCCGCCGTCGGTCGGGGTGGTCGAGTCGTCGGCGGGGTCGTCGGTGGTCGGCACGGGGTCCTCCCGGTAGGTGGGCACCGGACCGTCGCCGGTGGGGGCAGGGGTCCACGGGTCGTCGGCCGCGGTGGCCCGCCGGACGACGGCGAACACCGCGCCGCCGACGCCGAGCGCGACGAGCAGCCACGGCCAGCGGCGCGGCTTCTTCTCGATGCCGACGGCCCGCTTGAGCGAGGTCGAGGTCGCCGCGGCCTGCTTGCGGGTGTCCTTGCCGGCCTTCTGCGCGGCCTTGGCGAGCTCCTTGCGGCGCTTCTCGGCCTTCTTGGACAGCTTGTCGGCCTTCTTGCCTACGGCCTTGCGGTTGGCCTCGGCGGCCGACCGCAGCTCGGCCACGCGGGCGGCAGCCTGGTCGCGGGCGGCCTCGGCGGCCGCGGCGGCATCGGAGCGGGCCGAGGTGGCCTGCTTCTTCACCGTCTTGGCCCGTGCCGCGGCGTCCTTCTGCAGCTGGGCGGCCGTCTTCGCGGCCTGCTTGCGCGCCCTGCGGGTGGTCTCACCGCTGTCGGCCGCGGCTGCGGCGACGGTGCTGCCGGCGGCCGTGGCGGCCGAGGCGAGCTCGGCACGACGGGCCTCGAGCTCGCCACGGGCGGTCTCCAGCGTCGCGACGAGGTTGCCCTTGGCGTTGTGCAGCGCCGGGGCGGCGGCGTCGCGCGCGGCCTCGAAGCGCGGGCCGACGGCGGCCTGCACCCGGGGGGCGAGGTCCTTCTCGAAGGTCTTCTGCGCGTTCTTGGCCAGCTCCTCCAGGCGCGGGCCGGCGGTGTCCCGGGCCTCGGCCAGCTTGGGACCGGCGGCGGCGACGGCGGTGGCCACCCCGGCGGCGGCCGCGTCGCGGGCGGCCTCCAGGCGCGGGACGACGTCCTTCTCGTAGACCTTCTGGGCGTTCTTCAGCTGCGGCGCCAGCGACTTCTGCGCGGCCTCCAGGCGGGGCTCGAGCGCGTCGCGGGCGGCCTCCAGACGGGGGCTCACCGCGGCCACGGCGGCCTCGATGCGGGGGGCGACGTCCTTCTCGAGCGTCTTCTGCGCGGACTTGGCAGCGGCCTCGTACCGCGGGCCGAGGTGCTCGGCGGTGGCCCGGCTCGCCTCGCCGACCGCGGAACCGATGTGCGCGAGGCCCTCCTGCAGTTCTGCGCCGATGACCTGGGCATGGCTCTTCTTGCGGAACACGAGTGCACCTCCGAGTTGATCGTCTCGGGTCATCCTGCCCGCAACCAGGCCGGACCACACCCTGGAGCACCAGGTGTGACCTGCGGCGCCCCCGCCGGGCGTGCCAGCCTGGGGTCATGCAGCTGCGCGTGTTCACCGAGCCCCAGCAGGGTGCGACCTACGACGACCTCCTCGCCGTGGCCCGGCGGGCGGAGGAGACCGGCTTCGACGCCTTCTTCCGCTCCGACCACTACCTGGCCATGGGCGGGGACGGGCTGCCCGGGCCGACCGACGCCTGGTTGACCCTGGCCGGGCTCGCCCGCGAGACCAGCACCATCCGG
Source organism: Klenkia terrae (assembly GCF_037083865.1). Taxonomy (NCBI): domain Bacteria; kingdom Bacillati; phylum Actinomycetota; class Actinomycetes; order Geodermatophilales; family Geodermatophilaceae; genus Klenkia; species Klenkia terrae. The sequence continues at coordinate 29,942 of NZ_JBAPLV010000032.1, forward strand.
CTGGGCACCCTGATGACCGCCGGCACCTTCCGGCTGCCCGGGCCGCTGGCGATCTCGGTGGCGCAGGTCGACCAGATGAGCGGCGGCCGGGTGGAGCTTGGCCTCGGTTCGGGGTGGTTCGAGGCCGAGCACACCGCCTACGGCATCCCGTTCCCCCCGCTGCGCGAGCGCTTCGACCGCTACGCCGAGCAGCTGGCCGTGGTGACCGGCCTCTGGTCCACGCCGCCGGGGGAGACCTTCTCCTTCGCCGGCGAGCACTACGCGGTGGTGGACTCCCCGGCGCTGCCCAAGCCGGTGCAGCCCGGCGGCATCCCGGTGCTGGTGGGCGGCCGCGGCAAGGAGCGGACGCCGGCCCTCGCGGCGCGGTACGCCCAGGAGTTCAACACCCCCTTCGCCTCCGCCCCCGACGCCGCCGTCCTGTTCGAGCGGGTGCGGGAGGCCTGCCGGGCGGTCGACCGGGATCCGGCCGACCTGGTGCTCAGCTCCGCGCTCGTGCTCTGCGTGGGCGCCGACGACGCCCAGCTGGCCCGCCGGGCGGCCGCGATCGGCCGGGACGTGGACGAGCTGGTCGCGAACGGCGTCGCCGGGTCACCTGCGCAGGCGGTGGACACCCTGGGCCGGTTCGCCGAGGCCGGCGCGACGCGGGTGTACCTGCAGGTGCTCGACCTGGCCGACCTGGACCACCTCGACCTGGTCGCCGAGCAGGTGGCCCCGCAGCTGGGCTGATCAGGCGATCGCGCGCGGGTCCCGTCCCTGCCACGCCACCAGCGCCTCCAGGGGGCTCGCGTCGGCGGGCGCGGCCACCTCGGGGCCGAACGGGAAGCCCGGCGGGCGCTCGCCCCGGGGCAGCAGCTGGTGGCTGGCCGCCGAGCCGACCGCCACGACGTCGTCGGCCACCACGACCGGACGACCGACGGCGGTGCCGACGTCCCAGGCGTGGGTGACCAGCTCGCCGACGTAGGTCGCCAGCAGGGCGGCGCCGGGCATGGTGCCTGCGGGGTGCGCGAGCTCGCGGGTGAGCAGCGCCGGGTCCGACCAGACGGCGAGCGCGTCGTCGGCGGCCGTGCGCAGCGCCCCGTCGACGTCCTCGACGGGGGCGGGCACCGGCGGGACATCGGCCGGTGCGCCGCCGCGGCCGACGTGGGCGACCCGGCGGAACACCGTGAGCAGGTGCCCGCGCAGGGCGGCGACGTCGAGCTCGGTGCAGGGCGTGGACCGGCCGAGGTCCTGTGCGGGGAGGTCCAGGACGACGTCGAGGGTCGCCCGGGTGGCGGCGGCGAAGGCCGCACGGGGGTCGCTGGTGGAGGTCATGGACCCACCCTCGTGGCTGAACAGGCCACCTCGTGGCCGGTTCTGGGGGCAGGATCACCGGTGTGCGCGCCGACCGGCTGATCGCCGTCCTGCTGCTCCTGCAGCGGCGCGGCCGGGTGACGGCCGCCCAGGTCGCCGCCGAGCTGGAGATCTCCGAGCGCACGGCCCGGCGCGACCTGGAGGCCCTCGGTCTGGCCGGCGTCCCGGTCTACAGCTCTCGGGGCCGAGGTGGCGGCTGGGCCCTGGTGGGCGGCGCCCGCACCGACCTCACCGGGCTCACCCAGCCCGAGGCGCAGGCCCTGTTCCTCACCGCCGGGCGCAGCGACACCGCGGCCGGCCGGGCCGGCCTGCGCAAGCTGCTGGCCGCGCTGCCGTCGGCGTGGCAGGCCGAGGCGGAGCGGGCGGCCGGCGCCGTGCTGGTGGACACGGCGTCGTGGGGCGGGCCGCCCGAGCCGGACCCGCCCTGCCTGGCGGCGCTGCTGCGGGCGGTGGTCGACGGCGAGCAGGTGGAGCTGTCCTACCGCGGCCCGGCCGGGTCGAGCAGCCGTGCGGCCTCCCCGCTGGGCCTGGTCAGCAAGGACGGGCGCTGGTACCTGCTGGCCGGCACCGCCGCCGGCGAGCGCACCTTCCGGCTGGACCGGGTCACCGCGACCCGTCCGCTGGATGTGCCGGTGCAGCGGCCGGAGGGCTTCGACCTGCGCCGGGCGTGGGAGCGCCGCCGGGGTGAGTTCGAGCGGGACCGGCACGTCGAGCGCACCGGCGTGCTGGTCGACCCCGGTCTGCTGCCGCGGTTGCGCACACTGCTGGGCCACCGGCTGGTCGAGGGTGCACCGGTCGCGGACGACGGCCGGGTGCCGGTCCAGGTGCTGGGTCCGGTGCCCGAGGTGGTGGCGCTCGAGCTGGCCGGCTTCGGCGCCCGTGCGGAGGTCACCGACCCGGCCGGCCGGGCCCAGCTGCGCCGGCTGGCCGCCGAGCTGGCTTCGCTGTACGGGCCCGGGCCGGGGGCGGGGTAACCTCGCGGCGTGTCCGGTGGACTGCTCCTTCCGAGGCCGTGCTGAGCGCACCTCCTGCGTCAGCACGGCAACCCCTCCTGCGTGAGGGGTTTTTTCATGCCCACCCACCGGCACCGGCACCCCAGGAGCACCGACCATGAGCGACACCGTCCCCGCGCACCGGTACACCCCGGAGCTGGCGCAGCAGATCGAGCTGGCCTGGCAGGACCGCTGGGAGGCCGAGGGCACTTTCCGCACGCCCAACCCGACCGGCCCGCTGAGCGACGGCTTCGAGCGGGTGGCCGACCGGCCCAAGGCGTTCCTGATGGACATGTTCCCGTACCCGTCGGGCGCCGGGCTGCACGTCGGCCACCCGCTGGGCTACCTGGGCACCGACGTGACCAGCCGGTTCCTGCGCATGGACGGGCACAACGTGCTGCACCCCATGGGCTTCGACGCCTTCGGGCTGCCGGCCGAGCAGTACGCGGTGCAGACCGGTCAGCACCCGCGCGTCACCACCGAGGCCAACATCGCGGCGATCTCCGCGCAGCTGCGCCGCCTGGGCGTCGACCACGACACCCGCCGCACCTTCGCGACCATCGACCCGGGCTACTACAAGTGGACCCAGTGGATCTTCACCCAGATCTTCGGCGCGTGGTTCGACACGGTCGCCGGGAAGGCCCGGCCCATCGCCGAGCTGGTCGCCGAGCTGGACGCCGGCACCCGTGAGCCCGACACCAACCCCTTCGACCGGCCCTGGGCCGAGCTGACCGAGGTCGAGCGCCGCCAGGTCGTCGACCTGCACCGGCTGGCCTACCTGAACCAGGCCCCGGTGAACTGGTGCCCCGGGCTGGGCACCGTGCTGTCCAACGAGGAGGTCACCGCCGACGGGCGCTCCGAGCGCGGCAACTTCCCGGTCTTCCGGCGCCCGCTGACCCAGTGGATGATGCGGATCACCGCCTACTCCGAGCGGCTGCTGACCGACCTGGACCGGCTGGATTGGTCGGACTCGCTCAAGCAGATGCAGCGCAACTGGATCGGCCGGTCCACCGGCGCCCGGGTGCGGTTCGGCGACATCGAGGTGTTCACCACCCGCCCGGACACCCTGTTCGGCGCCACCTACCTGGTGCTCGCCCCCGAGCACCCGCTGGTCGAGGCGCTGACCGCCGACGCGTGGCCCGCGGACGCCGACCCGCGCTGGACGGCGGGGGCGGCCACCCCGGCCGAGGCCGTGGCGGCCTACCAGCTGCAGGCCTCGCGGCGCTCGGAGCTGGACCGCCAGGCCGAGGGCCGGGAGAAGACCGGCGTCTGGCTGGGGACGACGGCGGTCAACCCGCTGACCGGCGCCGACCTGCCCGTCTTCGTCGCCGACTACGTGCTGACCGGCTACGGCACCGGCGCGATCATGGCCGTGCCCGGCGAGGACACCCGCGACTTCGAGTTCGCCGAGGTCTTCGGCCTGCCGGTGGTGCGCACCGTGCAGCCCCCGGAGGACTTCGCGGGCGGGGCCTACACCGGCACCGGCCCCATGATCAACAGCTCCAACGACCGGCTGTCCCTGGACGGGCTGGACAAGGCCGCCGCCATCGCCACGGTGACCGGGTGGCTGGTGGCCAACGGGTACGGCGAGGCGACCACGACCTACAAGCTGCGCGACTGGCTGTTCAGCCGGCAGCGCTACTGGGGCGAGCCGTTCCCGATCGTCTACCCGGTCGACGGACCGGACGCCGGCCTGCCGGTCGCCGTCCCGGTCCAGCAGCTGCCGGTGCTGCTGCCCGACGTCGACGACTACTCGCCCAAGACGTTCGCCGACGACGACGCCACCTCGGCACCCGAGCCGCCGCTGTCGCGCGCGACCGAGTGGACGACGGTGGAGCTGGACCTGGGCGACGGCCCGCGCACCTACCGCCGCGAGACCAACACGATGCCCAACTGGGCCGGGTCGTGCTGGTACTACCTGCGCTACCTGGACCCGGCCGACGACGAGCGCTTCGTCGACCCGGAGCTGGAGGCCTACTGGATGGGCCCGCGCAGCGAGGGCGACGTCGGTGGTGTCGACCTGTACGTCGGCGGCGTGGAGCACGCCGTCCTGCACCTGCTGTACGCCCGGTTCTGGCACAAGGTGCTCTTCGACCTGGGCCACGTCAGCTCCGAGGAGCCGTTCCGCCGGCTGGTCAACCAGGGCTACATCTCCGCCTACGCCTACACCGACGCGCGGGGCTTCCACGTGCCCGCCGCCGACGTGGTGGAGCGGGACGGCGGCTACTTCTACGAGGGCGCCCCCGTCGACCGCGAGTACGGGAAGATGGGCAAGAGCCTGAAGAACGTGGTCACCCCCGACGAGATGACGGCGGCCTACGGGGCCGACACGTTCCGGGTGTACGAGATGTCCACCGGCCCGCTGGAGCAGTCCCGTCCGTGGGAGACCAAGGCCGTGGTCGGGTCGCAGCGGCTGCTGCAGCGGATCTGGCGGGTCGTCGTCGACGAGGTGACGGGTGAGGTGCGGGCCGCCGACGAGGCGCCGTCGATCGACACGCTGAAGGCGCTGCACCGCGCGGTGGACGGCGTCCGCGACGGCATGACGACGCTGCGGTTCAACATCGCCATCGCCCGGATCACCGAGCTGACCAACCACCTGACCCAGACCTACGGGCAGTCCGGGCCGGTGCCGCGCCAGGTGTGCGAGTGGCTGACCCTGCTGGTCGGACCGCTGGCCCCGCACCTGTCCGAGGAGCTGTGGTCCCGCCTGGGGCACACCGGGTCCTCGGCGTGGGCGTCGTTCCCGGTGGCCGACCCGGCCTACCTGGTCGACGACACCGTGCAGATCGCCGTCCAGGTCAACGGCAAGGTGCGCGCCCAGCTGGACGTGCCCGCCGACGCCGACGCCGCGGCCCTCGAGGCCGTCGCGCTGGCCGACCCGAGGATCGCCGAGCTGCTGGTGGGCAAGACGGTGCGCAAGGTCGTCGCCGTCCCCGGCCGGTTGGTCAACGTCGTCGCGAACTGAGGAAGGACCCCCTCGCCGCCCGGGACTCAGGCGGCGGGGGAGATCCGGATCATCGCGCGGCGCTCCTGGCGGCGCAGGAGGCCGACCAGGCGGCCGGCGCCGTAGGTGATCCGCCACTGCCAGCCGTACCGGCGGGCCAGCGGCGCGATCGCGGCCGACCACTCCGCCGGCGGCAGCAGCCGGGCCTGCGCGTCGACGGCGTCGCCCTGCAGGTTCCCGCGGACGTCGCACGGGGCCACGGTCACCCGGGTGGTGTGCCGCAGCCGCTTGACCTTGCCGGAGTCGGCGCGGGTCCACACCACGAGGTCCCCGCCGTCCGGCGCCGCCCACACCGGGGTGGCGACCGGGTCGCCGGTCCGGCGGAAGGTGGTCAGGCTGACGTAGCGGCTGGTCGGGAGGGCGGTCACGACGCCAGGACAGGGGCGAGGACCGGGGAGAGGACGGCGAGCATCTCCTCCTCGACGGCGTCCACCACCTCGGACACCGGGACGTCGCGGCCCAGCTCGGCGGTCAGCGAGGTGACCCCGGCGTCGACGATCCCGCACGGGATGATGCCGCCGAACCCGGCCGCCAGGTCGGGGTCGCAGTTGAGCGCGAAGCCGTGCATGGTCACCCCGCGCGCCACCCGGACACCGATCGCGGCGATCTTGCGGTCCGGGCCGCGGGAGTCCGCCCGCACCCAGGCGCCGCTGCGGCCCTCGACCTGCTCGGTGGCCACCCCGAACCGCGCGCACACCGCGATCAGCGCGACCTCGAGCCGGCGGACGTGGGCGACCACGTCGAGCTGCCCGGCGAGCTTGACGATCGGGTACCCCACCAGCTGGCCGGGACCGTGCCAGGTGATCTTGCCGCCGCGGTCCACGTCCACCACCGGGGTGCCGTCCTGCGGTCGCTCGTGCGGCTCGGTGCGCTTGCCGGCGGTGTAGACGGCCGGGTGCTCCAGCAGCAGCATCGTGTCCGGGCCGGTGCCGGCCACGCGCGCCGCGTGCAGCTCGCGCTGGCGGTCCCACGCCTCCTGGTAGTCGACGAGGCCCGCCCGGATCACCTGCAGCTCGGTCACCGGTCCAGCGTAGGCCCGGCCGGGTGCAGCCGGCGCAGCACGGCGCGGGCGGTGCGGGCCCCCGAGGCCATCGCGCCCTGGATCGACGGGGTGTCCCGGTGGTCGCCGCAGACGAACAGGCCCTCGCCGAGGTCGACCGGTCGCCGGTGCTGCAGCGGGGGCAGCGCCGCGGGCTGCGCGCCGGTGACCGTGACGCTGGTCAGGTGCTCCAGGTCGGTGGTCGCCACCCCCTGGGCGCGGGCCACCTCCTCGCGCACCTGCGCCTCGGTGGTGGGGTCCAGCGTCGAGCTGGCCACCAGGGCCCGGCCGTCGGGGCTGTAGGCGGGCTGGGCGTCGCTCACCACCACGGAGTTCACCAGCCGGCCGCCCGGTGCGCCCAGCACGATGAGCGGGGCCTCCCACGGCGAGCGCGGCAGCACGTGCAGGTGGGTGGTGACCTGCCGGGGCGCGGATGCCTGCACCGCCGGCAGCAGGCGGGACGCGGTCGCCGGGTCGGTGGCCACGACCACCGCGTCGGCCCGGGTCTCGCCCTCGGCGGTGCGGACGGAGGTGCCGGTCACCGCGGTGACCTCGGTCGACAGGTGCCGGGCGTGCGCCGGCACCCGCTCGGCCAGCTGCTCGCCGACGGCCTGCATGCCGCGGGCGGGCAGCCCGATCCGGCCGCGCACGAAGCTGCGCCACAGCAGGTCCAGGTACCGGCTGGAGGTGGCCAGCTCGGACTCCAGGAGCACCCCGGACAGGAAGGGCCGGAAGAACCGCTCGAGGGCGAGCTCGCCGACCCCGGCGCGCCGCAGCGCGTCGATCGCCGGTCGCTCGTCGGCGGCCAGCAGCCGGGCGACCGGCAGGTAGCCGGCGCGGGCGGAGAACAGCCCGATGGCGGCCTCCTGCAGCAGGTTGCCGATCGGGGCCCGGACGGTGTCCACCACCGCGGTCGGGTGCCGCCGGGGGTCGACCACCCGGTGCGGGGTGCCGTCGACCCGGATGACCGCGCCGGTCCAGAACCAGCCCAGGTCCAGCGCGGCCAGGTCGAGGTCGGCGGCGCGGGGGTAGCCGGTGTTGAGGACCTGGAACCCCCGGTCGACGGTGAACCCGTCGACCCGCGTGGTGGTCAGCCGGCCACCGGGGTGGTCGGCGGCGTCGACCAGGTGGACGTCGCGACCCGCGGCGGCCAGCCGGGCGGCCGCGGACGACCCCGCCAACCCGGCACCGACGACGACGACCTCGACCCGAGCTGGCAACGACATGCTCCGAACCTAGGCGGAGGGTCCGTCACCGACCTGTCGAGCTGTGGACCGGCGGGCGGCCTGTGGACAACTCCGGGCCGGGTCGCCGCGGTGTCCTAGCGTCCGGCCCATGCCGCTCGTCGACCCCGCACCCGGCCCCTGCCCGGTCGTCCCGGGCTACGTGCTGGAGGAGCTCCTGGGCCGCGGCGGCACCGGGGAGGTCTGGCGCGCCCGGCCCCGCGGCAGCGGGCCGCCGGTCGCGGTCAAGGTGCTCCGGCAGGGCGACCCGGAGCGGCAGGTCCGCGAGGCCGGCCTGCTGGCCGAGCTCGACCACCCGCACCTGGTCCGGCTGCACCAGGTGGTCCGGCGACGGACCCCGGCCGGTGAGCAGGTCGCCCTGGTCCTCGACCTGCTGGCCGGTGGCAGCCTCGCTGCGCTGCTCGCCGCCCGGGGTCGACTGCGGCCCGGCGAGGTGGTCACCGCAGTCGCCCCGGTGGCGGCGGCCCTGGCCCACCTGCACGACCGGGGCGTGGTGCACGGCGACCTGTCCCCGGGCAACGTGGTGTTCACCGCCGAGGGCCGTCCGGTGCTCACCGACCTCGGCGTGGCCCGGGTGCTCGGCGAGCCGGGGAGCGGCGAGGTCACCCCGCCCTACGTCGACCCGGTGGTGGCCCGTGGTGGCGCGGCCGGACCGGCCTCCGACGTCTTCGGTGTGGCCGCGGCCGCCTTCCACGCCCTGACCGGCATCCCGCCCTGGAACGCCGCGGGGGCGGGGGACACCCTCAGGGTCGCCGCCTCCGGCCAGGTGCCCGACCTGCGGTTGCTGGCCCCGGGTGCCCCGGCGGAGCTGGTGGAGGTCGTGGAGCGCGGGTTGTCCCCGTACCCGCACCTGCGGGGATCGGCTGCGGCGTTCGCGCTGGACCTGCGGCACTCCTGCCGGCCCGAGCGGGTCGTGCTGGCCGCCCCCGGGGTCGACCCCGCGGCGCTGGGCCGCACGGGCGGGATCTCGCGGACCGAGCTGACCCACCAGGTCCGGCGGCCACCCCGTGCGCACGCGGCGCCGGGGTCGGCGAGCCGGTGGGCCCGGGCCCGGGCGCGCCTGCCGATCGGGGACCGCGTGCGCACCAGGGGATCCGGTGCCCGCGGGGGTGTCGCGCGCCGGGGAGCTGCGGTCCTCGCGGTGGTCGCCGTGCTGCTGGGCGCGGTGTGGCTGGGGGCCCGGTGGGGGAGCACCGACGCCCCGGTCCCGGCAGCCAGCACCGCCGCGGCGCTCGGGACCACCGCCGGCGCGACCACCACGGCGCCGCCGACGGCCCCACCACCCGCGCCCGCCGTCCCGCCGGGCCAGGAGGTGTCCGCGGACTCGACGGCGGTCCCGGCTGACACCGGTGCCTGGGCGGTGCTGCTGGGCGAGCTGTACGCCCGCCGGGCCGCGGCGTTCACCGAGGGCCGGGCCGACGGGTTGGACGGCGTCTTCGCCCCCGGCAGCGCGCTGGCCGCCACCGACCGGACCCGGCTGACCGAGCTGCAGGTCGCCGGTGAGCAGCTGCAGGGCTTCGCGCCCCAGGTGGTCGCCGTGACCGCGGCGACCACCGACGACGCCGGCGTGCGCCTGGAGCTGTCCGAGGAGATCCCCGCCTACGCGGTGGTGGCCGGCACCGGCGAGCGGACCGAGGTGCCCGGGCAACCGGGCCGACCGGTGGCCATGACGCTGCTCCGCACGCCGCAGGGGTGGCGGATCGACACCGCGCAGCTGTCCCCGTGAGGGGTCAGCGGGCGCCGACCGCCCACCGCAGCGCGGACTCCACGTCGCCGTGGGTGAAGGTGAACCCGGCATCCATCAGCACCCGCGGCAGCGCCCGCTGCCCGGCCAGGACGCCGAGCTGGGCGAACTCGCCGAGGACGAGCGAGAGCGCGAAACCGGGCACCGGCAGCAGGGCCGGCCGGTGCAGCACGCGCCCCAGGGCCTTGGCGAACGCCGCGTTGGTCACCGGCTCCGGGCCGGTGAGGTCCACCGGACCGGCGACGTCGGCGGTGAGCAGGAAGCGGATGGCGTCCACCTCGTCGCGCAGGCTGATCCAGGGCCAGTACTGCTTGCCCGAGCCCATCGGGCCGCCGACGCCGAGGGAGAACAGCGGCTTGAGCTTGGCCATCAGACCGCCCTCGCCCAGCACCAGCCCAGTGCGCAGGTGCGCCACCCGCACCCCGGCGGCCTCGGCGGGGGCGGTGGCGGCCTCCCACTGCACGCACACGTCGGCCAGGAAGTCCGTCCCGGCCGGGCTGGTCTCGTCCAGCATGCGGTCGCCGCCGTCGCCGTAGAAGCCGACCGCGGACGCCGACAGCAGCACCCGGGGGCGGTCGGGGTCGGCGGCGGCGGCCTGGGCCAGCGCCGAGCTGATCGTGGTGGTGCTGTCGACCCGGCTGGCCACCACCTCCTGCTTGTACCGGTCGGTCCACCGCTTGTCGCCGATGCCGACGCCGGCCAGGTTGACCACCGCGTCCACGTCGGCCAGCAGGCCGGCGTCGACCTGGTGGTGCTCGGGGTCCCAGCGGTGCTCGTCGGCGGTGCGCGGGGTCCGGCGGACCAGGCGGATGACGTCGTGCCCGTCGGCGCGCAGAGCCGGGACGAGCTCGGTCCCCACCAGGCCGGACGAGCCGGTCACGGCGATCTTCATGGTCGGTCGACCTCCGGGTCGGGGGCGTGCGGGGTGGGGGGGAGCAGGGGGTGGTGACACCTCGGGCCCCGGCGGAGCACCGCCGGGGCCCGAGGGAGGGTGCCTACGGGTCAGCTGAGCCCGAGCTCACCGTGGAACTGACCGGCCTCCAGCCGCTCCTTCACCGTGGTGAGGAAGCGGGCGGCGTCGGCGCCGTCGACGATGCGGTGGTCGTAGGACAGCGCCAGGTAGACCATCGAGCGCACGGCGACGACCTCGCCGAGCTCCTCGTCCTGGACCACGACGGCCCGCTTGACCACCGAACCGGTGCCCAGGATCGCGACCTGGGGCTGGTTGATGATCGGGGTGTCGAACAGCGCCCCGCGGCTGCCGGTGTTGGTCAGGGTGAAGGTGCCCCCGCCCAGCTCGTCAGGCGTCACCTTGTTGGTGCGGGTGCGCTCGGCGAGGTCGGCGATCTTGCGGGCGATGCCGGCGATGCTGAGGTCTCCGGCGCCCTGGATGACCGGGACGAGCAGCCCGCGCTCGGTGTCCACCGCGATGCCGAGGTTCTCGGAGTCGTGGTAGGTGACGGTGCCCGCCTCCATGTCCAGCGAGGAGTTCACCGTCGGGTGCGCCTTGAGCGCCTCGACGGCGGCCTTGGCGAAGAACGGCAGGAACGAGAGCTTGACGCCCTCGCGGGCCGCGAAGTCGTTCTTCACCTGGTTGCGCAGGGTGGCGATCCGGGTGACGTCGACCTCGACCACCGTGGTCAGCTGGGCGCTGACCTGCAGCGACTCGACCATCCGCTTGGCGATGACCGACCGCAGCCGGGACATCTTCTCGGTGCGGCCGCGCAGCTTGGTGTCCGGTGCGGGCACCGCGGGGGCGGAGCGGGGAGCGCCGCCCTGGGGAGCCGGTGCCGAGGCGGTCGGGGCCGGGGCGGCCGCAGGGGTCTCCGCCGGCTTCTCGGCGGCGGCCAGCACGTCCTGCTTGCGGATCCGGCCACCGACACCGGTGCCCGACAGCGAGGACAGGTCGACGCCGTGCTCGGCGGCCAGCCGGCGGACCAGCGGCGTCACGTAGGCGCCACCGCCGTCACCGGTCGGGGCCGAGCCCGAGGGCTTGGGTGCCGGCGCCTGCGGTGCGACCTGCGGGGCCGGCTGCGAGGTCGGAGACCCGGCGGGCAGTGCGCCGCTGGAGCCGTAGTCGCCGCCGGGGGTCGAGTTGTCCGTCTGCGCCTCGACCGGGGTGGGCTGCGCCTGCGCGGGGGCGGGCTCCTCGGCCTTCGCCGGCGCGGGCTCGGCCGGCTCCTCGGCCGGTGCCTGCTGCGCCGGTGCCTGCTGCGCCGGAGCCTGCTGCGCCGGGGCCGAGCCGCCGGAGCCGCCGCCGATGATCGCCAGCTGGGCGCCGACGTCCACCGTCTCGTCCTCGCCGACCAGGATCTTGGTCAGCGTGCCCGCGGCGGGCGAGGGGATCTCGGTGTCCACCTTGTCGGTGGAGACCTCCAGCAGGGGCTCGTCGACCTCGACGGTGTCGCCCTCGGCCTTGAGCCAGCGGGTGACGG
>NZ_JBAPLV010000033.1:0-39485 GCF_037083865.1 Klenkia terrae
CCAGCAGCAGCTCGGCCAGGTAGGAGCCGTCCTGGCCGGTGATACCCGTGATCAATGCCGACTTCGCCACATGTCCCCCATGCACGTTCCGGACCTGATGGGATCAGGTCGAGTTGAGGCACGACCCTAGCCAGCAACACCCACATGGGGGAACGAGATGAGCGTCGCACCGTTGGACCGAGGGGCACGGACGTACGTGGCGGGGCACCGGGGCCTCGTGGGTGGTGCGGTGCTGGCCCACCTGCAGGCCGAGGGGTTCACCGACCTGGTGACCGCGACCTCGGCGGAGGTGGACCTGCGCGACCGCACCGCGGTGGAGGCGTTCTTCGACCGGGAGCGCCCGGCCACGGTGATCCTGGCCGCAGCCAAGGTCGGCGGGATCCTGGCCAACGCCACCTACCCGGCAGACTTCTTCTCCGACAACATCCGGATCCAGACCAACGTCCTGGACGCCGCCGCGGCCACGGGCACCTCGAAGTTGCTGTTCCTGGGTTCCTCCTGCATCTACCCCAAGTTCGCCGAGCAGCCCATCCGCGAGGACTCGCTGCTGACCGGGTTGCTGGAGCCGACCAACGACGCCTACGCGATCGCCAAGATCGCCGGGGTGCTGCAGGTGCAGGCCCTGCGCCGCCAGTACGGGCTGCACTACATCTCGGCGATGCCCACCAACCTGTACGGGCCCGGGGACAACTTCTCCCCCGAGGGCTCCCATGTGCTGCCCGGACTGATCCGCCGGTTCGAGGACGCCCGCATCGACGGTGACCCCACCGTCACCGTGTGGGGGACCGGCACCCCACGGCGGGAGTTCCTGCACGTGAGCGACCTGGCGCGGGCGTGCGTGCACCTGCTGGAGCACTACGACGACGGCGCGCCGGTCAACATCGGGGTGGGGGAGGACCTGCCCATCGCCGAGCTCGCCCAGCTCGTCGCCGACACCGTCGGCTACACCGGGGAACTGGTCTTCGACACCACCAAGCCCGACGGCACCCCCCGCAAGCTGCTGGACGTCTCCACCATCCACGACCTGGGCTGGCGCGCCGAGATCGGTCTGCACGAAGGTCTGGCCGCCACCGTCGCCTGGTACCGGGAGCAGCTCGCCGCCGGCACCGTCCGCGCGTCGTGACCGACGTCCGCCCCCGGGTCATCGACCTGTCGGCCGCGCCGGGTTCGGGCGAGGCGTGGGACGCACCGGCCTGGAAGGTCTACCTCTGGGGCCTGGCCGAGGTGCTCTTGGTCAGCAACCCGCTGCAGATCAGCTCCAGGGTGCGGCGGGCGGTGCTCGTCGCCTTCGGCGCCCGGATCGGTGAGGGCGTGCTGCTGCGCCCACGGCTGCGGGTGCGCTTCCCCTGGAAGCTGACCGTCGGTGACCGCAGCTGGATCGGCGAGGACGTCTGGTTGCACAACCAGGACCAGCTGACCATCGGCTCGGACGCCGTGGTCAGCCAGGGCACCTTCGTGACCACCGGTTCGCACGCGCACCGTCGGGACATGGCGCTCATCACCGCCCCGGTGACGATCGAGGACGGCGCCTGGGTGACGGCGCGGTGCGTGGTGCTGGGCGGCAGCCGGATCGGGGTCTCCGCGCTGGTGTCCCCGGGCACCGTCGTCTCCGGGGAGGTGCCCGATGGCATGGTCGCCGGGGGCTCCCCCATGCAGCTGCGCGGGCCCCGGTTCCCCGTGTGACCGCTGCGCCCACGAACGGGTGATGGCACTTGCGGGTCGGATCGGTCACGCTTGCCCGGTGCGACGGGATGCGGGGTGCCGAGGGATCGTGCTGGCCGTGGTCGCCGTGATGGCGGTCGTGGTCATGGGCGCGGCGCTGCGCGTGCCCGGACCGGAGGGCGGGGACGCATCCCGGTCCGGTCCACCGATGGGTCCGCCCACCCGACCGACGGCCGCCCTCTTCATCGGCGACAGCTACACCGCCGGCGCCGGCGCCAGCAGCCCCGCCCAGGCTTGGTCGTGCCGGGCGGCAGCACTGCTGGACTGGACCTGCAACCTCGACGCCCAGGGAGGCACCGGGTTCGTGGCCGACGGCCGCTCCAACACCCCCTCCTTCAGTCCGCTGCCCGACCGGCTGCAGTCGTCCGCACAGCGTTACCTGGCCGACGTCGTGGTGATCGACGCCGGTCGCAACGACCGGGCCACGCCGGCAGAGGACGTCGTCGCCGTGGCGGCCGCCTACCTGGCCGAGGTACGGGCGCGTTGGCCGGAGGCGACCTTGGTCGTCGTCCTGCCCGCCTACCTCACCCAGGGGCCCGACCCGGCCGACAGCTGGCAGCAGACGGTCGACGCCGGCTTCCGGGACCTCGCGGTCGATCTCGGTGGACTGGTCATCGACCCGGTGGGGGAGCGGTGGGTCGAGGACGCCGCCGCCCAGCGGCTGCTGGACCCCGATGGCATCCACCCCGACGACGCCGGCCATGCCTTGCTGGCCGAGCGGTTCGTCGCCGACGTGCGGCAGGCCGGGCTGGCGGACCCGCCGCTCACCGACCTCAGGACGCCCGGGTCCTGACGTCCGGGCGAGCACCGGCAGCGAGGCCAATCGACCATCCAGTGCCGAGGGTCGAGGCCGCCGCGGCATCCGGCGATGACCACCCACACGGTCACCGGTCGTCACCCGGATGGGGGTGACGGTGACGACGGGTACCGGAACTCGTGCCACGATCGAGACATGCATGTGGCCTTCGTGTGCACGGGGAACATCTGCCGGTCCGCCCTCGCGGAGCGGATCACCACCGCGTTCGCCGAGGAGCTCGGTCGCGGCGACCTGACTGCGTCGAGTTCTGGGACGGCGGCCGTCGTCGGCTCGGCGATGGACCCGCGGGCCGCGCAGGCCCTCACCGACCTGGGTGGCCACGCCGGGTCCTTCCGGGCTCGGCAGTTCGTCCCGGAGCACGCCGCCGAAGCCGACCTGGTGCTCGCCCTGACCCGCGCGCACCGGCGCGACGTGCTGCAGGTCGCCCCCCGGGCCATGGCGCGCACCTTCACCCTGCTCGAGGCCAGGGACCTGCTCGCCCACCTGCCGCGGGACTTGGTGGTCCCGCCCGCCCGCGACCTGGATGCCCGCGGCGCGGCCCTGGTGGCCGCGCTGGGCCGGGGGCGGGCCGCCCGTGGGCTGGTCACGCCCGGGGACGACGACGTCCTGGATCCCGTCGGTCGCTCGTCCGCGGTGCACCGAGCGGTCGCGGACCGGATCGCCGACGCACTGTTCCCGCTCCTGCAGACGTTCCTCGGCACCCGCGCTCCTGCGCTGGTCTGACGGCGGGGTGGGCCGGGGCGGCCCATCGGCGGTCCCGGTGCGCGATGTTCAGCCGCGGCGGCCGCGACCCCGGGAGCGCGAGCTCTGGCTGGAATCCGGCTGCCGTGGTCCGACGACCACGCGGGCCGGGTAGATCGGCGCGTCGGGGCCGGAGATCGCTGGCCGCGGCGGGACGTTGGACGGTGCACGAGCGGGGGCCGGCGCGGCGGTGGTGTCCGCGGAGGCCGACTCGTCGTCCGACCGGCTGTCTCGCGTTGTCGTGTCGCTGTCCTCCTGCCCTGTCCGGTCCGCCGGGACCGCTGGGGCATCTGGCTCCGGGAATTCCGTCGGCGCAGGCGGGGCGGCCGGCTCAGGGGTGTCGAGCTCGGCCACCGAGCCGGTCACGGTCGCACGGGCGGCGGCCTGCACCCGGCGCACCGCCGTGCCGTCGGACGCCGTCGCGATCGGGGCAGTCGGGGCAGGGCGGGCGGGCGCGGCGGCCGGTGCCGACGGCGCGAGTCGCCGGGCGAACCATCCGCGGCGCGGCGCCGGGTCCTCGCCGTAGTGGTAGCTGTACCCGAGTCCCTCCTCGCTCGCGGCCCGGCGAGGGACGAAGGTGAACACAGAGCCCAGCGTGCGGGCCCCGACCCGCTCCAGGGTGCGGGCCGCGCTCTCCAGCTCGCGGGACCGGGTCTGGCCGTAGCGGACGCAGAGCAGCACGCCGTCGGTGGAGGGGGCCAGCCCGCCGGCGTCGGACACCGGCAGCAGAGGCGGACCGTCGAGCAGGACGATGTCGGCCCGGCCGACCAGATCGGACAGCACCTTCTTCATCAGGCCCGAGGCGAGCAGCTCGCCGGGGTTGGGCGGCGTGGGGCCGGCGGCGAGGACCTGCAGCGAACCGTCACCGACCGGCTGCAGGACGTCGTCGAGGTCGGCCGAGCCGTTGAGCACGCTGGTCAACCCGGCGCCGCTGACCAGCCCGAGCTGGCGGGTGACCCGAGGACGTCGGAGGTCGGCCTCCACCAACACCACCCGGCGCCCGGCCGCGGTCAGGGCGAGCGCCAGGTTCACCGACACGGTGGTCTTGCCCTCGCCGGGCAGCGAGCTGCTGACCAGGATGGTGCGGGGTGGCGAGTCCACGTCGACGAAGTCCAGGCTGGTGCGCAATTGGCGGAAGGACTCCGCGCTGGGGACCTCGCGATCCTGGAGAACGTTGGTGCCCGCGGCCAGCTGGTCGTCCAGCGGGATGACCGCCAGGCCCGGCCCGCTGGCGAGCTCGGCGGCCTGCGCGCTGGTCCGGACCCGGCTGTCGGTCTTGTGGCGGATCAGCACCAGGGCGCACCCCAGCACGAACCCGAGCACGAGGCCGATCGGGACCTGCCGGGTGGGTTGTGGGCTGCTGGGCTGGGTGGGCAGCTCCGGTCGGGCGATGACCGACACCTGGATGGGCGAGCTGAGCTGGCCGGCCGGGGTCTCCAGCGCGGCGACCAGGCCGTCGAACTGGGTGCCGATGGACTCGGCGATCGCCTGCGCCTGCGTGGCGGAGGGGTCGGTGACGGTGACGTCGAGGATGACGGTGTCCGGCACCACCGAGGCGGTGATCTCCTGGGAGAGCTCATCGGCGGTCATGTCCAGGTCCAGGTCGTCGACGACGGCTTGCGACAGTTGCAGGTCGGTCAGGTAGGCCGCGTAGGACGACACCCGCGCCTTGGCCAGGACGCTGCCCTCGACGGCGGCGCTGATGTCGTCGCCGGACCCCGTGGTGGAGATGAACAGCCGCGTGTCGGCGGTGTACTGAGGCGTGCTGGCCAGCACCAACCCACCGGCAGCTGCTCCGCCCAGCAAGGTGGCCACGACCAGGACCCACCAGGCCGAGCGCAGTACGCGCACTGTGTCCTGCAGATCCACCGGGCATCACTCCTGACTCGTGCAGCCGCTTGGGCCCGGGCCACCCGACGGCGGCCCCACCACGACCGGCCACCCTGGCCCGACCCACGTGTTCTCGGCCGATCCTGCCGCCCCGTACAACATCGCACAGGCCTGGTCACCCGTTCGGGGTGGCTCCCGGGACCGCGGACGACACCGCCCTACGCTGCACGGACCGACGACAGGACAGGTCCATGGAATCCCCAGCCGCACTCTCCCCGGGCGGCGCCGTGCCAGCCCGGGTGGTGGGGTCCGTGCCGCTGGGCGCCCTGGCGGCCCTCGTCTTCGGCCTGGCGGTCCCGGCGTACGTGCTGGCCGCCACCCCCGGCCCGCGGAACCCGGGCTGGCTGGGGGCGTTGGTGGTGCTGGTCCTGGTCGGTGTGCGATACAGCTGGATCGTCGGCCGCGGAGAGCAGCGCCTCGTCGAGATGACGGTCTGGCTGTTCACCTACGTCTTCCTGGGACTTGCGCCGTTGGTGCAGCTGCGGGAGGGCGTCTCGCCGGAGACCACCCCGGAGGTGTACGGCGCCTTCGTCGCCGAGTCGTTGCTGGTCGTCGGTCTCGGCTCACTGTCCTTCGCGGTCGGGTGCGGGCTCCGCACGCTGCGTTCGGGAGGCAGGGGCGCCCGGCTGCGCACCATCGGTCCCGCCATCGCAGGGAACACCCAGGTCGGGGTGCCGCGGGGCCTGCGATGGCTCGGTCTGGGGTCCTTGCTGCTCACCGCCTACTACCTGGTGCAGGTCGCACCGGCGCTGTTCACCTCGGTCGACCAGCTGGGTGCGCAGATGGCGGCCGTGTGGCCCAACACCGCCACCCAGGGCATCGTCCAGGCGCTGGCGATCATGCCGCTGCTGGTCACCGTGGTCTCGATGACGCTGCTGCGCCTGCGCCGGCCGCGACCGGTGTGGACGACGGGCGAGCAGGTGGTGTACTGGACCGCTGTGGTCGCCTTGGTGGTGACCGTCAACCCGCTCAACAGCCCGCGGTACGTGTTCGGCACCGTGGCGCTGTCGTTGGCCGGGGCGCTGGGCCTCTACGCCACCGGGCGGCGTTTCCGGGCGGTCGCCGTCGGGGCGGTGCTGGGCTTGCTGGTCGTCTTCCCGGTCGCCGACGCGTTCCGCGACACCTCGACCCCGGGTGGCATCGAGATCTCGCCGCTGTCGGCCCTGGAGGGCGGGGACTTCGACGCCTTCGCCCAGATCGACAACACCCTGCTCTACGTGGACCAGTACGGAACCACCGAGGGGCGGCAAGCCCTGGGTGTTGCCCTGTTCTGGGTGCCCCGGGCGGTGTGGACCGAGAAGCCGGAGGACACCGGTGTCCTGCTCGCCGACTTCCGGGACTACTCCTTCGACAACCTGTCGGCCCCCTTGTGGGCCGAGTTGTTCATCAACGGCGGCTGGGTCGCCGTCGGCATCGGCGGGTTGGCCTTCGGCTGGTGGGCCCGCGGTCGCGACGACGCCATAGTGACCCGGTTGCGGCGCAGCCGTGCACCGGGGGTGGTCGACTGCATCCTCCCGTTCTACTTCGTCTTCCTGCTCCGGGGCTCGTTGCTGCAGGCCATGGCGAACCTGGTCGTGATGCTGGCGTGCGCCTGGTTCGCCGATCGGGTGACCCGCGAGCACCTCGCGGTCGATGCCCCTGCACGCAGCGAGCCGGCGTCGGCGTGAGAGTCCTCCACGTCGCCGCCCTCGTCAGCGAGGACGGCGCCTACGGCGGTCCGGTCTCGGTCGCGACCGACCAGGTGCGCGCCCTGCGCTCGGCCGGGCACCAGGTCACCCTGATCGCCGGGTGGGACGGTCGGGCTTCCGGTGACGGGGATCCCGCCACGCTGCTGTTCCGCGCCCGGCGCCCTCGACCCGACACCTTCGCCGGGATGGTGGCTCCGGGGCTGCTGGGCTGGGTGCTGCGGCACGTCCGGCAGTTCGACGTCGTCCACGTGCACCTCACCCGCGACCTGGTGACCCTGCCGGCGGCGTGGTGGGCCGCCCGGCTCGGTGTGCCCTTGGTCGTCCAGACCCACGGCCAGGTGCGGGCCGAGCGCGGTCGGGCACAGGCGCTGCTGGACCGTGTCTGGACCCGGCGGGTCGTGCAGCGGGCCGCATTCCTCGCCCTCACCAGGCACGAGGTGGCCGACCTCGAGCGGCAGGGGGTGCCCGCCGACCGGATCACCCGGGTGGTGAACGGCGTCCCCTCCGCCGGTCGACTCGCCGCTCCGGCAACGTCGGACCCGCTGGTGCTCTTCGTGTCCCGGCTCGCCAACCGCAAGCGACCGGTGGCGTTCGTCGAGGCGGCCGCGCTCGTCCACGCCGTCCGGCCCGGGGTGCGGTTCGAGCTGTGGGGTCCCGACGGCGGCGAGGCGGGCGCGGTGGACGCCGCCATCGAGGCGGGCGGGATCGGTGCGGTGTGCACGCGCCGCGGCCCCACCAGTCCGGCGGCGGCCCGCGACCTGCTCGCCGGGGGGCAGGTGTTCGTCCTGCCCAGCGTGGCCGAGCCCTTCCCCATGGCGGTGCTGGAGGCGCTGAGCGCCGGGCTGCCCGTGGTGCTGACCACCGAGACCGGGCTCAGCGCCGCGGTGGCGGAGACCGGGGCCGGTGCGGTCACCGACGGGTCGCCGCGGGAGCTGGCCGACGCCGTGCTGCACCTGCTGGCCCACGAGGCGTGGGCGGCCGCGGCCGGCCGCGCCGTCGAGCTGGCGCGGACGCGGTACTCCATGGACGCCGTCGTCGCGACCCTCGAGTCGGTCTACGGCGGGCGGGGCGTCAGCGGCTGAGCAGCTGCTCCGCCGTCCCGGTGTTGATCACCCGGTCGGCGGTGATGCCCGCCCCGGCGGCCTTCTCGCAGCCGGCGCCCTGCCAGTCCAGCTGACCCGGGGCGTGCGCATCGGTGTCGATGGAGAAGTCGCACCCCAGGTCCGCGGCCAGCTGCAAGAGGCGGGTCGGCGGATCCAGCCGCTCCGGCCGGGAGTTGATCTCCACGGCGGTTCCGTGCTCCACGCAGGCGGCGAACACCGCCTCGGCGTCGAACCCGCTCTCCGGCCGCGGCTTCTGCTGCTTGCCGCCGCGCTGGGTGCGCTCCACCAGCAGCCGTCCGGTGCAGTGCCCCAGGACGTCGGTGTGCGGGTTCTGCACCGCGGCCAGCATCCGCGCGGTCATCCTGTCGGCCGGTGCGCGCAGCTCCGAGTGCACGCTGGCCACCACCACGTCCACCCGGGCCAGCAGCTCGTCGGTCTGGTCCAGCGTGCCGTCGAGGTTAATGTCGCACTCGATGCCGGTGAGGATCCGGAAGGGGGCCAGCTCCTCGTTCAGCTCGGCGACCACGTCCAGCTGACGGGCCAGCCGCTCGGCGCTCAGGCCGTTGGCCACGGTCAGCCGGGGGGAGTGGTCGGTCAGCGCCAGGTAGTCGTGGCCGATGCCCATCGCGGCCAGCGCCATCTCCCGGATCGGGCTGCCGCCGTCGGACCACTCCGAGTGCGTGTGCAGGTCGCCCCGCAGGGCGTTCCGCAGCTCACCGGCCGCGCCCTCGAGCTCGGTCGGCGGGTGCTGCGCCTTCAGGTCGGCCAGGTACTCGGGCTCCTCGCCGGCGTGCGCCTGCAGCACGACCGCGGCGGTCTTCGCCCCGATGCCCTTGAGGTCGGTGAGCGTGCGGGTCTTGATGCGGCGCTCGAGCTCGGCGTCGGACAGGCCCTCGACGACGTGCGCCGCCGTCCGGAACGCCGACACCCGGTAGGTGGGCTCGCGGGCGCGCTCCAGGAGGAAGGCGATCCTCCGGAGCGCGTCCGCGGGGATCACGAGAGCCCGATCTCCTTGCCGACCTTCTTGGCCTGCTTCTTCAGCTTGCGCCCGGTGCGGCCGCGGCTGGCCTTCTTCTGCGCCTTCTCGGCCTTCTTGGCGGCCTTCTCGTAGCGCGACTCGGCCTTGGCGATCGCCTTGTCGGCCGACCGGCGCACGCGCCAGCTGGTCGAGGGCTTGCCCTCGGTGTCGACGGCGGCGATGAGCAACCCGCCCAGCAGCCCGGCGTTCTTCAGGAAGTGCGCCTGGTTGCTGAACTTCTTCTCGTCGTCGGTGTCCTCCCAGAACCGGTGCCCGGCCAGCGTCGTCGGCACGATCGAGCCGGCCAGCGCGAGCGCGGACAGCCGCGGGAACCAGCCGAGGGCGAACAGCACCCCGGCGCCGACCTTCACCCCGGCGTCGACCTTCACCCACTGCTCGACGTCCCGGGGGACCTCGACGGGCAGCTGCTCGTCGGCGACCTGGGCGATCTGGTTCACGACCTTCGTGGCCCCGGGCACCCGGCTCTGCGGGTCGCGCAGGGTGCTGATGCCCCCGTACACGAAGGAGGCGGCGAGTAGGGGTCGTGCGATCCGGCGGACCAGCATGGGTGTCCTTCTTCCATCGACGTCGTCGGCGGGTCCGTGCCCGATCGGCGGGACGACGAACCCTCGCCCCCGACCGTAGTGATGCCCACCTCTGCCCGCTCGCTGTCAGCCCGCGGCCAGGATCGTCGGCGACACTGGGGAGGTGACCCTGGCCCCGCCCGCCCCCGCCCGGGCGCGCGACGACACCTGGCTCTGGGCGCTGGCCGGCCTGGCGCTCGGGCTGTTCGGCCTGGGCTTCGTCGTCCGCTGGCGGTGCACCGTCGGGTCCTGCTCCCTGGGCGGTGCGGAGTGGGTCTTCGACCTGGACGCCGTCGGCGGTCTGCCGCGGCTGTTCACCACGTCGCTGTTCGTGGCCTCGGCGGTCTGCGCGGGGCGGGTCGCGGTGCGGTCCCGGGGCACCCACCGGCTGTGGTGGAGCGCGGTCACCCTGATCGGCGTGGGGCTGGTGTTCGCCAAGCTGGTCAGCGCGCACTCGGTGCTCGAGGGCTGGGACGGCGCCGGCGCGACGCTCGCGCTGGGCAGCCTGGCCAGCGTGGTGGGCCTGCCGGTCCTCGGTGTGCTCGGCCGGGTGTGGCGGGTGCCGGGCGCCCGGGCCGTCGTCCTGGCGCTGGCGGTGTACGCGCTGGCCGCGCTCGGGCTCGACGTCCTCACCGGTGCGGTCGCGGTGGCCGACCCCCGCCCGCTGCCGATGGCCGCGGCCACGTTCGTCGAGGAGCTGGGCGAGGCGCTGACCGCGCTGGTCCTGCTCGCTGTCCTGTCGCGGCGGGTGCCGCCCCGGCGTCAGCGAGTGCAGTAGACGACCAGGCGCTGCCGCTTGGTGAACGAGAACTCGGTGTGCGCTGCGCCGGTCTCGCCGTCGTAGGCCACGACCAGCGGCCCGGAGCGGGAGACCACCGTCAGCGACCGCACCTGGAACTGCCGGTAGGAGCGGGCGTGCTCGCTGATGCCCAGCAGCGTCGCCAGCACCGCGCGGCTGCGGCCGAACCGCAGGTCGGCACGGAGGTACTGCACGTCGAGCAGGCCGTCCTCCAGCGAGGGCCGCCAGGCGGGGGACACGCCGCGCGGGGTGTAGACGCCGTTGCCCACGAAGAGGATCCAGGCGCTGACCCGGCGGCCGTCCAGCTCCAGCTCGACCGGCGCACCCGTCCGGAGCACCTGGCCGGCGGCGATCGTCAGCGCCAGCCACTTGCCCAGCCGACCCGACATCGCGTCCCGCCGGCGCACCATCTCCGGGTAGCTGCCGATGCTGGCGGTGTTCAGGAACGGGGTGCCGTTCACCGCGGCCACGTCGACCAGCACGCCGTCGCCGGCCTCCACCGCCCGGGCCGCCTCCACCGGGGTGGCCACCCCGACGTCCCGGGCGAAGTGGTTGAGCGTCCCGGCCGGCAGCACCGCCAGCGGCAGGCCGTGCTCGAGCGCGACCGCGGCCGCCGCGGCCACCGAGCCGTCGCCGCCGGCCACGCCGAGGGCCTTCGCGCCCTCCCGCACGGCCTGCTGGAGCAGGTCGGTCACCGAGTGCTCGTCGTCGATGTCCCGGACGACGGCCCGGGGGAGCAGGGCCTGGATGTCCGACGCCGGGTCGTAGTCGGCGTCCCCGGACCGCGGGTTCACCGCCACGTGCAGCCCCTCGCCCTCGGGCAGCGCCGGGGCCCGCTCCGTCGTCCGCACCTCGGCCGGGGTGCTCGGCCGGACCCGCCACCAGTGCTGGGTGGCCGCCGCGACCGCCGCGCCCACCGCCATCCCGGCCACGACGTCCCCGGGGTAGTGCACGCCCACGTGCACCCGGGAGTAGCCCACGCCCAGCGCCACCGGGGCCACCAGCGCGCCGGCCCACGGGCTCTCCATCGCCACCCCGGTCGCGAACGCCGCCGCCGACGCCGAGTGTCCGCTGGGGAAGGACAGCGTGTGCAGGGACCGGTCCAGCGCCCGGCCCCCGGCCACCCCGGCCGCGTCGGGCCGCACCCGGCCGAACACCGGCTTGAGGACGACGTTCACCAGCGCGCTGGAGACCAGCAGCGATCCCACCCCGCGGACGGCGGCCCGCCGCGGCGCGCCCTTCTTCGTGCCGAGCACCAGCCCGACGCCGAGCCAGAGCTTCCCGTGGTCGGCCGCCTCGGACAGCCGGCGCAGCACGCCGTCCACCGGGCTGGCCGGCAGCCGGCCGACCCGGGCCTGCAGGCGGGCGTCGAACCGGCGGGCGGCGGAGCGGGAGAGGGCCACGAGCGGGCACGCTAACCGCCCCACCCCTTGGGGGGAGATCGCACCCCGGGGGGTGAGGTGGGGTGGACGGCGGGTCGATCAGCCAGGTGTACCGACCACCACCTGATCGAGGGATTACCGTGCGCACCCGCCTCCGCCTGCTGCCCCTGCTCGCCGTCGCCCTGATCGGCGCCGTGGCCGTCGCCGGTCCCGCCGCGGCCGAGCCGGTCGCCGACACGCCGGTCCCCGGTTCCACCGAGGCCGCCCCCACGGACGGTGCGACGCCCAGCGGCCCCACGACACCGACCGCGCCCCCGGTCTCCGAGCCCGCCCCGGTCTCCGAGCCCGCCCCCGTTCCGGTCGCGGCGCCCGAGCCGGCCCCCGTCCCGGTCGCCGTCCCCGAGCCGGTGGTGGTGCAGCCCGAGGCCGCGCCGACCGCCGCACCGGTGGCCGCCGCCCCGACGCGGACCCCGCGCCCGACCACGACGACCAGCCGCCGGACCGGCACGCAGCAGCTGCCCGAGCAGCCCACCACCGGCGGGTCGCCCGAGGCCACCACCGCCACCGCGCTGGCCGCCACGGCCGCCGGCGCCGCCCGCACGGGTGCCCAGCACGCCGCGGAGGCCGAGGCCGGCCAGCTCTTGGTCGCCGGCTACGTCACCCGGGCCAACCGCGCCGCGGCCATCGACCTGTCCTCCCCGGTGGACACCGTGGCCGCCGCACTGGCCGAGGCCCGGACCCTCGAGCAGCTCGTCGCCGACCAGTCCGCCGCCGTCGCCGCCTCGCTGGCCGCCGCGCAGGACGCCCGGGGGCAGGCCACCGCGGCCCGCGACCAGGTCCTCGCGCTGCCGCAGACCGCCGCCGGCGTCGCCGACCAGACCGCCTACGCCCAGCAGGTGGTCGCGGCCGCCGGCATCTCCGTCGACCGGGCCGCCGTCGCGGTGGCCGCCGTCGAGCAGGCCACGGCCGCCGTCCAGGACGCCGTCGCCACCCTCTCGGTGCGGGCCGACCGGATCGACCCCGCGTCGTCGTCCGAGCCACTGCCCGACGCCGCCGCGGTCTACGCACTCGGTGCGGTCGTCGTCCTCGGGTTCGGGGTCGCCGGCACCACCGCGGTCGGCGCCCGCCGCGCCACCGTCCGCCGCCGCGTCGCCGCCGTCCGCGGGGCCTGACCGCTCCCCGCGACGAGGCAAGGGATCCCTTCCGCAACTCCGGCGCCGGATCCGTTCGGGAAGGGATCCCTTGCCCGGGCGGGGAGCCTGGTCAGGACTTCTTGCGGGCCCGGTAGGCGGCGACGGTGGAGCGGGACGAGCAGGTGTTGGAGCAGTAGCGGCGGCTCGCGTTGCGCGAGGTGTCCAGGTAGACGTTCCCGCAGCCCTCGGCCGCGCAGACGCCCAGCCGCTGCCAGCCGTGCTGCACCACGACCTGGGACAACCCCATCGCCACCGTGGTGGTCAGCTGCTCCAGCGCGCCGGCCTCGGGGGCCGCGTAGTGCAGGTGCAGCTCGCCGTCGTGGTCGGTGGCGTAGGGCTTCGGGCTGGCCAGGGCGAGCAGCGCGTTGAGCCGGTCCATCACCTGGGCCTGCGAGTCGGCGACGGCGACCTCGCGCACCAGGTCACCGGTGGTCGCCACGGCCTTGACTGCACGGGGGGTGAGCTCGAGCGCCGTGCCCTCGGTGAACCACTCGTGGTGGGCGGCCACGAACGCGGCGGCCCAGGCGGGGTCGTCGCGGTCGGCGTTGGCCAGGTCGACCGCCAGCTCGACGGCGTTGGACCCGTAGTCGTCGTAGTCCATCTCACATCCCCAGCCCGGTGTAGGCGGTCATATGGCTTTGACTCCCTACGGGCGATCTCGTACCGTCGGGAATGCGTAGGGACCTAACCAAGGTTGGCACCCTACGATTCCCCTTCTAGGTCGTACGGAGTGAGCACAGTCATGCGTCAGTACCTCACCGTGTGGCGGCTTCCCTCCGCACCGGTGCTGCTCGTCGCCGGGTTCGCCGGCCGGTTGCCGTCCGCCATGGTCCCCCTCGCGGTCCTGCTGCTGGTGCAGCAGCAGACCGGGTCCTACGCCGTCGCCGGCCTGGCCTCGGCCACCTACGGCATCGCCATGGCCGTGATGGCCCCGGTGCTCGGGCGACTGGCCGATCGTCGCGGACCCCGGCTGGTCCTGCTCGCCCAGTCGGTCACCTACCCGCTGCTGCTCGCCGTCCTCGCCGCCGCCGTGCTGACCTCGACGAACACCGCGGTGATCCTGGGTGCCTCGGCGCTGGCCGGGTTCAGCACCCCGCTGGTCAGCGGCACGGTGCGCGCGCTGTGGTCGCGGGTCGACCCCCGGGTGCGGCCCACCGCCTACGCCCTGGACGCCACCACCACCGAGCTGGTCTTCGTCGCCGGCCCGACCACCGTGGCCACGCTAACCCTGCTGGCCAGCCCGGTCGCCGCGATCGCGCTGGCCGGCGTCTGCACCGTCGTCGGCACGCTCGGACTGGCCTTCTCCGGCGCGATGCGCGCCTGGCGGCCGGCCGTCGCCGTCCAGAAGAGCCTGTTCGCCACGGTCACCGTGCCCGGCATGCCCCGTGTGCTGGTCAGCGGCACCGCGCTGATGCTCGGCTTCGGTGCGATCGAGGTCGCCGTCCCGGCGTTCGCCGACGCCGCCGGCTCGCCCGGCCTGTCCGGCGTCCTGCTCGGGGTGTGGTCGCTGGGCTCGGTCGCCGGCGGGCTGTGGTTCGGCGCCCGGGTGCTGTCGACGTCCCTGCCGCGGCTCTACCGCTGGGGCCTGCTGGGGACGACGATCGGCATGCTCCCGCTGGCCGCCGTCTCCTCGCCGCTGCTGCTCGGGGCGCTGCTGTTCCTGGGCGGCACCGCGATCGCCCCGACGCTGACCGTGCAGAGCTCGCTGGTCGGGTCCATCGCCCCGGCCGACGCCACCACGGAGGCGTTCACCTGGCTGTCGACCATCGCGTTCGGTGCGTCGGCCGTCGGGGCGGCGATCGGCGGCGCGCTGGTGGAGACCTCCTACGGGGTGGGCGGCGCGTTGGTGCTGGCCACGGCCGCGGCGGCGCTGGCCGTCGTCGTCACGCTGCTGCCCGGACGACGGGTCGCCGCACTGGCCTGACACCCCCTGGTGCCACCGGGGAGGAGGCGCTGGTAACCTTCCTCCTCGGTGCTTCCGGGGGAACCTGGCGGCCCGGGAGGCTTCGCCTAGTCCGGTCTATGGCGCCGCACTGCTAATGCGGTTTGGGTTTTGGCCCATCCCGGGTTCAAATCCCGGAGCCTCCGCGCAACAACTGAACACATACGCACCCGTAGCTCAACGGATAGAGCATCTGACTACGGATCAGAAGGTTAGGGGTTCGAATCCCTTCGGGTGCACGTCTGGTTGAGACAGCCGTCGACCCCCGCAGCTCCTCGTGAGCGCGGGGGTCGACGTCTGTCCGGGGTCATCCGGTCTGGCCAATTCTGTGATCTGGGCCACTCGCGCCGGGTCGCGACGGTCGTCCGCGCGACAGCTCGCCCGCCGCACCGAGCCCTGCCCGGCAGCCAGGGGTTCCGTGGCGGAAGCCCCAGCTCGGCGGTCCCCGGGACGGGCCGGCGCAGTCGCCTACGGTCAGCCCCGAACAGGTGTCGCCGGTCACAACGAGGTGCGGCACCGCCGGCTCGGGAGAGGACCCCCCACGATGGCTGCCATCACCTACGACAAGGCCACCCTGCAGTACCCCGGCGCCGACCGTCCGTCGGTCAACGCGCTGGACCTGCACATCGAGGACGGCGAGTTCCTCGTCCTGGTCGGGCCCTCGGGCTGCGGCAAGTCCACCTCGCTGCGCATGCTCGCCGGCCTGGAGGACGTCACCGACGGCACCATCCGGATCGGCGACAAGGACGTCACGCACGTCCCGCCGAAGAACCGGGACATCGCGATGGTCTTCCAGAACTACGCGCTCTACCCGCACATGTCCGTCGCGGACAACATGGGCTTCGCGCTGAAGATCGCCGGCATGGGCAAGGCCGAGATGCGCAGCCGCGTCGAGGAGGCCGCCAAGGTCCTGGACCTCACCGACTACCTGGACCGCAAGCCCAAGGCGCTGTCCGGCGGCCAGCGCCAGCGCGTGGCCATGGGCCGGGCGATCGTGCGCAACCCGCAGGCCTTCCTCATGGACGAGCCGCTGTCCAACCTCGACGCCAAGCTGCGCGTGCAGACCCGCACCGAGATCGCCGCGCTGCAGCGCCGGCTGGGCACCACCACCGTCTACGTCACCCACGACCAGGTCGAGGCCATGACGATGGGCGACCGGGTCGCCGTCCTCAAGGACGGGTTCCTGCAGCAGGTGGACACCCCGCGCAACCTCTACGACAAGCCCGACAACCTCTTCGTCGCCGGCTTCATCGGCTCGCCGGCGATGAACCTGGTCGAGGTGCAGCTCACCGGGGACGGCGCCACCGTCGGCGGCCGGTCGGTCCCGCTGCCCCGTGCCGCCGTCGCCGCGCTGTCCGCGCAGGGCCAGACCTCGGCCACGATCGGCTTCCGGCCCGAGGCCACCTCGCTGACCAGCGCGGAGACCGGGATCCCGTTCGAGGTCACCGTCGTCGAGGAGCTCGGCTCGGACGCCTTCGCCTACGGCTCGTTCCCCGGCGCGCAGACCGAGGCCGGCCGCGACCGCCTCATCACCGTGCGGATCCCCGGCCGGGTCGTGCCGATGAAGGGCGAGACCGTGCACCTGCAGGTCGACTCCGCCGAGGTGCACGTGTTCAACACGGAGTCGGGCAAGCGGATCGACGTCTGACGGCGTCAGGCCGGGGTGAGCCAGCCCGCGCCCGCGGTGAACCGCTGCACCGCGGTCCCGGCGGCCGCCCGCGCCCAGGCGACGGCGTCCTGGTCGCGCACGGTGATCTCGACCGGGCGCGACCAGGGGTCGCGGTGCTCGTCCAGGGCGGCCTGCAGGCTCTCGTAGCCCACCACGGCCAGGTCGGCGCCGTCCCCGCCCAGCAGCACCTGGTGCACCCCCGTCGTCGCCGACACCACGCCGACCAGCCGGCCCAGCGCCGCGGCGGCGTCGTCGACCACCCGGCGGGGGCGGACCTCGCCGTCCACCGCGCCGCCCAGCAGCTCGGCCCAGGTGGTCGGCGCCCCGGTGGCCACGTGCGCGGCGGCCAGCACGGCGGTAGTGGTCAGCAGCGACCCGGCGCAGCCGCGGTGGCCCCGGGGGCACCGCGGTCCGGCCCCGCCCAGCGGCAGGTGCCCCAGCTGCGGCAGGCCGGTGTCCACCACCCGGTCGTCGACCACCAGGCCGTAGCCGATCCCGGCCCCCACGGTCAGCACGGCGAACGAGGCGTGCTCCCGGCCGAGCCCGAACCAGTGCTCGGCGCGGGTCAGGCAGGCCAGGTCGGCGTCCACCCGGACCGGCCACCCGGTCCGCCCGGCGACGAGGCCGCCGAGGTCGACCGGCGTCCGCCAGCCCAGCGCGTCGGCGTGCAGCACCCGGCCGGCCGCGTCGACCCGGCCGTCCAGGGCGATGCCGGTGCCGGCCGGCGGCGGGCCGGCGCCCACCAGCCGGGCGACCAGGTCGGTGACGGTGCCGGCGACGGCCTCGGGGGAGCGGTCGGGCAGCGGGGCCGACGCCTGGTCCAGCACGGTCGTGCGGAGGTCGGTGCACACCGCCCACACCTCGCTGCCCCGCACGCAGACCCCGACGAACCGGTGCCGGTCCAGGGCGACGTCCAGCGGCCGGGTGGGCCGGCGGGTCGCCGGGTCGGTGACCGGGTCGGTCTCCACCAGCACCCCGGCGTCCACCAGCGGCCGGCCCAGCCGGGTCAGGCTGCCCGGCGACAGGCCCAGCGCCCGGGCCACCGCGCCGCGGTGGACCGGGCCCGAGCGCAGCACGTGCAGGGCGACCTGGTGGGCGCTGTCCTCGGGGTCCACCGCCGCGGCTACAGCGGGAAGCTGACGTACTTGGTGGTCAGGTACTCGCCGATGCCCTCGTGGCCGCCCTCGCGGCCCAGCCCGGACTGCTTCACCCCGCCGAACGGGGCGGCCGGGTCGGAGACGACGCCGCGGTTGATGCCGACCATCCCGGACTCCAGGGCCTCGGCCAGCCGGAGCCCGCGGGCCAGGTCGCCGGTGTAGACGTAGGCGACCAGGCCGAACGGGGTGGAGTTGGCCAGCTCCAGCGCCTCGGCGTCGTCGGAGAAGGTGGCGATCGGGGCCACCGGCCCGAACGTCTCCTCGCGCATCGCGGCGGAGTCGGCGGGGACGTCGACGAGCACGGTGGGCGGGTAGAAGTAGCCCGGGCCCTCGGGCCGGGTGCCGCCGGTGACGGTGCGGGCGCCGGCCTCGACGGTGGAGCGCACGATCCGGTCGACCTTGGCGACGGTCTCCTCGTTGACCAGCGGCCCGAGGGTGACGCCCTCGTCGGAGCCGCGGCCCACGGTCATCGCGCCCATGCGGGCGGCCAGCTTCTCGCTGAAGGCGGCAGCGACCGACGACTGCACGTAGAAGCGGTTGGCCGCGGTGCAGGCCTCGCCGCCGTTGCGCATCTTGGCCAGCATCGCGCCGTCGACGGCGGCGTCGAGGTCGGCGTCGTCGCAGACCAGGAAGGGGGCGTTGCCGCCGAGCTCCATCGAGGACACCAGCACCTGGTCGGCGGCCTGCTTGAGCAGGATCTTGCCGACCTCGGTGGACCCGGTGAAGCTGATCTTGCGGGTGCGGGGGTCGGCCATGGCGGTGGCCACGACGTCCTTCGCGTTCATCGTCGGCACGATGTTGACCACGCCGTCGGGCACGCCGGCCTCGGCCAGCACCTGGGCCAGCAGCAGCGCGGTGAGCGGGGTGTCCTCGGCGGGCTTGACCACGCTGGTGCAGCCCGCGGCGATCGCCGGGCCGAGCTTGCGGGTGAGCATGGCGGCCGGGAAGTTCCACGGCGTGACCAGCAGGCAGACCCCGACCGGCTGGTGGGTGACCACGGTGCGGGTGCCGCCGGCCGGGGCGACCCGGTAGTCGCCGTCGATCCGCACGGCCTCCTCGGCGAACCAGCGGAAGAACTCCGCGGCGTAGGTGAGCTCGGCGCGGGCGTCGGGCAGGGCCTTGCCGTTCTCCCGGGTCATGAGCAGCGCGAACTCCTCCGCGCGGGCGGTCATGATCTCGAAGGCCTTCCGCAGCATCTCCGACCGCTTGCGGGGCGGGGTGGCGGCGAAGCCGGGAAGCGCGGCCGCGGCGGCGTCGACCGCGGCGGTCACGTCGTCGGTCGTGCCGTCGGCGACCTGGGCCAGCACCGTGCCGTCGGCGGGGTCGAGGACGTCGAACACCGCGCCCGAGGACGACGGGCGCCACTGCCCGCCGATGAGGAGCCCGGTCGGGACGGGGGACTCGAGGCCGGGGATGCGCACGTCGGAGGTCACGGGGTCATCCCACCACCGCACGGGCCGCCGGCGCAGCCCGGGTTCAGCGACGCCGGAACGCCGTCACGGTGACCTCACCGTCGGTGAACCCCGCCGCCCGCTCCTCGATCGCGGCCAGCGTCGCGGCCGCCCGCGAGCAGGGGAAGCCCCAGCGGGCCTGCACCCGGTCGCTGGCCGTCGCCATGGCCTGCCGGCTCAGCGCCACGAACTCGGGCACCGGGTACGGGTGGCCGGCGGTGAAGACCTCCTCGACCACCAGCGACGGGGAGTAGACCGACTGGGAGCGGCCGTCGGGCCAGCGGACGTCGAACTCGACCTCGGGCATGCCGGTCATCGTGGGGCGGGGCGCCGGTCCTGGCGGTCTGGCCGCGTTGGTCGGTCTCCGTCAGTGGTGCTGAGGAGCCATTCATCTGCCGGCTGCCCCGCCCACGAACACTGTGACCCACGCCACTCGGCGGCGTCAACCCCCGCCCGGCGCGGCGTGCGGAGCCGACGGGGGTGACGACCACCGCCGACAGGTGTGGACACTGGCCCCGTGCTGGTCGGTGCGGTGACGGGGCTGGTGGCCGGTGTGCTGCTGGGTGCCGTGCTGCACCGCGGGCAGCTGTGCTTTCACGCCCTCGCCGCCGGGGTGGGCGAGGGCCGGCGTGCCCTGCTGCGGGCCTGGCTGCTGGGCGTGGCGCTGGGCTCGGTGGGGCTGGCCGCCCTCTACGCCACCCCGCTCGGCGACGGCCTGTCCACCGGCCTGCCGTTCCGGCCGGTGGCCGCGGTGGTCGGCGGGCTGCTGATCGGCGTCGGCATGGCCGTGGCCCGCAGCTGCGTGAGCGGCCTGTTCTACAAGCTGGGCGAGGGCATGCTGGGCGCGCTCGTCGGGCTGGTCGGCTGGGCGGTGGGCGAGCTGCTCGCCCGGCAGGTGGCGGTGCCCGGGCCCACGGTGCTCCCCGGCGGGGACGGCGGGACGATCCCCGGGGTGCTCGGGCTGCCCCGGTGGGCCGTGGCGGTGGTGTTCCTCGCGGTCGTGGTCGCCGGCACCGTGGCGCACCGCCGGCGCCGGGGGCCGGACACCCCGGTGCACGCGTGGCAGTGGACCGGGCCCCGGCTCGGGGTGGCGCTGGGCGTCGTCCTGGTCGCGGGGTGGGCGCTGGCCGGGCTGGGCGGGGCCTCGTTCGGGCCGAGCACGGTGGGTGCGGTGTCCGGGCTGGTCAGCGGCTCGCCGAACCCGTGGCTGCTGGCCTTCCTGCCCGGCCTGGTGCTGGGCTCGGCCGTGGTCGCCCGCCGGGACCGGGCGCTGCGGGTCCGCGGGGAGCAGCCGGTGCGCTACGCCCAGCTCGCCCTGGGCGGGCTGCTGCTGGGTGCGGGCG
Source organism: Klenkia terrae (assembly GCF_037083865.1). NCBI lineage: Bacteria > Bacillati > Actinomycetota > Actinomycetes > Geodermatophilales > Geodermatophilaceae > Klenkia > Klenkia terrae. The sequence continues at coordinate 20,500 of NZ_JBAPLV010000033.1, forward strand.
GCTTGGTCGCCGGCGGGTGCAACCTGGGCCACGGGCTGTCCGGGGTGGCGCAGCTGAACGTGTCGAGCTGGGTCGTCGTCGCGGCCATCACCGCCGGCGTGCTGCTCACCCGGCGGCTGGTCACCGCCCGCGACGGCCGGGACGAGGCCACCGTCCGGGCGTGAGGCTCAGGCCCGGCGCAGCACGTCGGGCGAGAGCTGGTCGACCGCGGTGTGCCCGGTCAGGCCCAGGGTGAGGTCGAACTCGCCGACCACGTCCTCCACCACCTGCCGGACGCCGCCCTCGCCGGCCAGCCCGAGGCCGTAGACGTAGGAGCGGCCCAGCAGGCAGGCCCGGGCACCCAGCGCCGTCGCCACGAACACGTCGGCGCCGCTGCGCACCCCGGAGTCCAGCAGCACCGGGACGGCGTCGTCGACCGCGGTCAGCACGTCGGGCAGCGCGTCCAGGGCGCCGATCGAGCGGTCCACCTGCCGGCCACCGTGCGTGCTCACCACCAGCCCGTCGACGCCCTCGTCGACCGCGCGGCGGGCGTCGTCGGGGTGCAGCACGCCCTTGAGCAGCAGCGGCAGCCGGGTCTGCGCGCGCAGCCAGGCCAGGTCGGCCCAGGTGATGGAGGGCCGGGAGTAGATGGACAGGAAGGTCTCGACGGCGGCCCGGGGGAGCGGGGAGCGCAGGTTGTCGGCCAGCGACCCCGGCCATGCCCGAGCCATGCCGACCAGCGCCCGGACGGCGGCGACGGTGGGCCGGGGCTGCGGGTCCCGCGGCGGCGCGGCGGCGGCCCGCTCCTCGACCAGCCGGCGGAACACCGGGTCGGAGGTGTACTGCGCGATGCCCTTGCCCAGCGCGAACGGCAGGTGGCCCAGGTCCAGGTCCCGCGGGCGCCAGCCCAGCATCGTGGTGTCCAGGGTGACCACGACCGCCTCGCAGCCGCTGGCCTCGGCCCGGTGCAGCATGCTCGAGACGAGCTCGTCGGACGTCGACCAGTACAGCTGCATCCAGCGCGGGCTGTCGCCCATGGCCGCCGCGGTGGTCTCCATCGGCACCGACGCCTGGTTGGAGAACACCATCGGGATGCCGGTGGCCGCCGCGGCCCGGGCGACCGCCAGGTCGGCGTCGGCGTGCACCAGCTCGAGCGCGCCCACCGGGCCCAGCAGCAGCGGGGCGGGCAGCCGGCGGCCGAACAGCTCCACCGAGGTGTCCCGGCTGGACACGTCGCGCAGCACCCGCGGCACCACCTGCCAGCGGTCGATCGCGGCCCGGTCGGCCCGGACCGTGGCCTCCCCGCCGGCCCCGCCGGCGACGTACCCCAGCGCGCGGTCGGTCAGCTTCCGGCGGGCCGCGGCGGCCAGCGCGGTGTGCACGGTCGGCACGAGGGGACGGCGGCCGTACACCCCGGCCCGGTAGACCTCGTCCTGCCGACGCCGCCCGGTCCCCGCCCCTGCATCCATCCCGTGACGCTATCCCCGCCGCTGCCCGGGCCGCCGGGTGCACGACTGCGGTGGTCCGACGGGCCCCGGGACCAGCGCAGTCGTGCACTCGCCGCCCCGCGGACAGGCTTCCGCCCCAGGGGTCCCACCGGCCCCGGACACGCCGCCGACACGCCCGGGACCAGGGCGCGGGGGTCGACAAACGGCCCAGGTCCGTGGGGATGATGGGCCCACCGGTGGCCGAGGTCCCGACCTCCGGTGATGACTCGTGGGAGGTGCGGGGTGCGCAGGGCGATGCCGGGAGCGGTCCCCGCACGCCGTCCTGCGCTGCTCCCGACCGGGACCCTGACCATCGCGCTCCTCGTGGCCGGTGTGCTGCTGGCCGGCCCCGCGACGGCCGCGCCGACCACCACCCCGGAGCCGACCGCCGGCACGACGTCGTCGTCCGCGGCCGCCGCGGTCGTGGACCCCGCCCGGCCGACGGCGCGGGTGGTGCACGGACCCAACTGCTCCGACGGCTTCGTCCGCGTCGAGGTCACCGCCGGCACCGCGGCCCGCACCGTCGCGCTGCGCTACGACGGCGCCGGCACCGGGTCCGCGGTGGACCTGGCGGCCGGCGAGCGGGTCACCCTGGAGGGCACCGAGGTCGCCCCGGGCACCGTCGTGGCCGTCTCGGTCGCGGTCGGCGGACCGGACGGCGACGAGCAGCCGGTGGACCTGGGCACCTACCCGCGGCCCAGCACCGAGGACTGCGAGGCGGTCACCGGCCCCACCGGCCCCACCGGGACGACGGCGCCGACCACCCCGCCGACCGGCACCGACCCGACGACCCCGCCCACGACCTCGTCGGCCCCCACGACGACCCCGCGGCCGACCACCCCGGCCCCGTCGACCACCCGCCCGACCACCCCGCCCACCTCCGGGCCCTCGACGGGGCCGTCGACCGGGACCTCGACCGGGCCGTCGTCGGGACCGACCCCGGCACCCACCCCGGGGTCGACGACCGGCCCGGCGCCGACCGCCACCGCGACGCCGGACGGTCCGGTGGGTGGCTCCACCTCGACCGGGCAGGTCTCCCCGGGCAGCGTGCTGACCATCCGCGGCAGCGGGTTCGCCCCCGGCGAGCAGGTCACCGTCTCCCTCGACGGCAGCACCACCCCGCTGGCGACGGTCACCGCCGACGACCAGGGCCGGGTCGAGGCCGTGGTGCAGATCCCGCAGGACGTGCTGCTCGGCCCGGCCGTCGTCCGGCTGGTGGGGTCGGACTCCACCGCCGCGACCTCGGTCGCCCTCGAGGTCGCCGCGCGGGACACCGTCGAGCACGCCGGCCGCACGCCGCTGCCGCTGCTGGCCGCCGGGCTGGCGCTGCTGGGGGCGGCCGTCGGGCTGGCCACCGTCGCGGCCCGCCGTCCGCGCGCCGACGACTGGCAGCCGCCCGCCGGCACGGCCGGCTGACGGGGCCGGCGGAGATGGTGGAGCGGCACGGCCGGCACGGCAACCCGCGCCCGGCGCACCCGGCCCGTCCCCGCGGGGCGGCCGCGGCGCCGCCGCGGGACCTGCGCGGGCTGGCCGGCGCCGCACCCGGGGCGGCGGAGACCTGGCTGCGGATCGGCCAGGTGCACGAGCGGGTCGGCCGGCGGCTGGACGCGGCGCTGCGGGCGCAGCACGGGGTCTCGCTGGCCGACCTGCGGCTGCTCCGGCTGGTCGACGCGGTGCAGGGCGAGCGGGCCTCGGTCGGCCGGCTGGCCGACGAGGTCGGGTCCTCGGCGACCGGGGTGGGCCAGGCGCTGGCCCGGCTGGCCGAGGACGGATGGCTCACCCGGGAGCGCAGCGCCACCGACCGGCGGACCACCTGCGCCCGGCTGACCGAGCGCGGCCGCCGTCGGCTGGCGCAGGCGGGCAGCACGCACGACCTGCTGCTGGCCCACCTGCTCGGCGCGCTGGGCGCCGCGGCCGGCCCGGTCACCGATGCGCTGACCCGGGTGGCCGCGGCGGCCCGCCCGCCGCGCTGACCTACTGCAGGTAGCCCTCCACCTGGGACTCCGGCCGGTCGGTGGCCTCGCCCGGGTCCTGGCCGTACTGCTGCTTGGCCCGCCGCTGGCGCAGGAGGTCCCATGCCTGGTCCAGGTGCCGCTCGAGCTCGGCGATCCGGGCGCGCTCGTCGTCCCCGTGCTCGGCCGCGGTCTCGCGGAGCTTGTGCTCCTCCTCCACCAGTTCGTGGATCCGGCCCAGGATGTCCTGCTCGTTCACGCGCATCTCCTCGTCGTCGTCCGGGGTGTTCCCTGCCCGGCCGGTGGCCGGGACAACCGTCAGGCCGGCATCGAGCCCTCGACGAAGGCGGCTAGCCGGCGCTCCACCGCGCCGCCCGCACGGCCCAGGGCCAGCAGCGCGGCCCGGTCCAGCGGCACCCGGACCGGGCGCCGCCCCTGCGGTCGGGCGGCGACCGCGTGGCCGGCCTCGACCAGCTCGGGCCACGGCCGGCCGAGCTGTGCCCGGACGGCGTCCAGCGCGGCCGTGGTCGGCGCGGCGTTGCCCTCGACCATCGCGGTGACGAAGCCGGGGTCGCTGCCGATCACCCGGGTGCCGCTGGCGAAGCTGCCGGCGGCCAGGCCCAGGGCCAGCGGTCCCGCCTCGGCGGCCGCGGCGGCCAGCGCGGCGGCCAGCAGGTGCGGCACGTGGCTGACCGCGGCGACGGCGGCGTCGTGCTCCGCGGCGGTCACCGGCACCACCGACGCACCCACCGCCAGGGCGACCTCGGCGACCCGCAGCCACCGGGGCAGCTCGGTGCCCGGCTCCAGGCACACCGCCCAGCGGGCGCCGCGGAACAGCTCCGGGTCGGTCGCGGCGTGCCCGCTGCGCTCGGTGCCGCACATGGGGTGGCCGCCGACGAAGCGGGACCCGAACCGGGCGCCGAGGTCGGCCAGCACCGGGACCTTGACCGAGCCCAGGTCGGTGACCGTGGCGTCCGCGGCGACGTCCAGGCCCTCCAGCGCGGTGCCCAGGGCCGGGATCGGCGTGGCCAGCACGACCACCCCGGACAGCGCGCGCCCGATGGACACCCCTCGGGCCGCGGCGGCGTCGCGCGCGGCGGGGTCGGTGTCCCAGCCGGTCACGGTGCGCCCGGCGGCGACCAGCGCGGCGGCCAGCGACCCGCCCAGCTGGCCCAGCCCGACCACCGCGACCGGCGGCGCCTGCATCGTGGGGACCGGCAAGGTCACTGGAGCTCGTCGGGTGCCGGGGTGGGCCCGGACGGGTTGGTGCCGGGGCCCGGCGTCGGCAGCGGGGTCTCCACGGCGGAGATCTGCATCGTCGGCGGCACCGGGGGAGGGGCGCCCATCGCGACCACCTCGTCGTCGCCGGGCAGCGCCCACGGGGTGCCCAGCCGGAAGACCCGGGCCAGCGCGGTGGCCACCAGCCGGCCGTCGCCGGCGGTGGCCTCGATCCGGTAGACCGCCGTCCGGGCGCTGCGGTGCACCTCGGTGCCCACTGCGGTGAGCAGGTCGCCGGGCCGGCCGGGGGCGAGGAACTCGGTGTGCACGTCCTGGGCGACGGCGAGCGTGCCGTGGCTGTTGCTGACCGCGGCGTGCACCACGTCCAGCAGCGCCATCGTCGCGCCGCCGTGCGCGGTGCCGGCGGCGTTGAGGTGCGCCGGGCCGACGGTCATCGTCGCCCGGGCGTACCCGGGCGAGACCTGCTCGAGGGTGATGCCCAGCTGGGCGGCGAGCGGGTCGGCCGCGAGGACCGCGAAGAGCTCCGGGGAGATGTCGGGCTCGGGCACGTCGGTCATGATCGCACCCATGACGCCCCAGTCGTTCCTCCTGAGCGCCGAGCTGGCGGACTACGTCCGCGGCGCGGCCGACCCGCCGGACGACGTCGTGGCCGACCTGGTCGCCGAGACCGCGGCGATGACCGCCGCCGGCGACGGCCGGCCCACCTACCAGGTCGCCCCCGAGCAGGCCGCCCTGCTGACCCTGCTGACCCGCATCTCCGGCGCCCGCTGGGCGGTCGAGATCGGCACGTTCACCGGGCTCAGCGCCCTGGCCATCGCCCGCGGCCTGCCCGAGGACGGCGGCCTGCTGTGCCTGGACCGCGACGCCCGCTGGACCGACGTCGCCCGCCGGTACTGGGCCCGCGCCGGGGTGGCCGAGCGGGTCGAGCTGCGGCTGGGCCAGGCCGCCGACCTGCTGGCCGCCCTGCCCGTGCGCCCCACGTTCGACCTGGCGTTCGTCGACGCCGACAAGACGGGCTACGCCGGCTACGTCGACGCCCTGCACCCACGGATGCACCCCGGAGGACTGCTCGTGCTGGACAACACCCTGCGGGCCGGCCGCGTGCTGGACCCGCGCGACGACGACGACCGGGCGATCGCCGCGCTGAACACGGCGCTGGCCGTCGACGACCGCTTCGACACCGTGCTGCTGCCGGTCGCCGACGGCCTGACCCTGCTGCGCGTCCGATGACCGAGCAGCTGGCCTCCTGGGCCGTCCTCGTCACCCGGGCCGGCACCGGCTGGGAGGTCCGCCGGCTCGCCGACCACGCCGACACCGAGCTGCCGGTGCTGGAGAGGTCGCTGACCGGGGACTGGCCGGGGCCGTTCGTCGTCGTGGTGGACACCCGGCTGTACTTCGTCGCGCTGACCCACGGGCCCGGCGGCATGGTGCGGGCGATGATCAGCGACGGCGGGCTGCCGGAGTTCCTGCTGGCCGCCGAGGTGATGGAGCGCTACGGCATCGAGGGCGTCGAGGTGGACGCCGACGACGAGGAGGAGCACCCCGCCGGCGACCTGGACCTGTTCGCCGACGCCGGCCTGCCCCGGGCCGACCTGGAGCAGATCCTCACCGCCGACCTGTGGGCCGACGAGATGGTCGCCGAGATCGCGCAGCGGCTGGGCTTCGCCGCCGAGCTGGCCGCGGCGGTGCGCGCGTGAGCGTCGTCGTCTTCGACCTCGGCGGGGTGATCACCACCAGCCCGCTGGCCGCGTTCGGGGACTACGAGCGGTCGGCCGGCCTGCCGCTGGGCCTCGTGGCCCGCCTCAACATCGCGAACGCGCACACCAACGCCTGGGCCCGGTTCGAGCGCGGCGAGCTCGACCGGGACGGCTTCGTCGAGGTCTTCGAGGCCGAGGCCCGCGCGGCCGGCCACGAGGTCGACGCCACCGCGGTGCTCGACGCCCTGCACGGCGCGGTCCGGCCCGAGGTGGTCGCCGCCATCGAGGCCCTGCGGGCGGCGGGGGTGCCGCTGGCGCTGCTGACCAACAACGCCGCACCGATGGACCCGGCCTCCGAGCACGGTGCGCTGACGGCGTTGTTCGACGTCGTCGTGGAGAGCTCGGTCGAGGGCATCCGCAAGCCCGAGCCGGCGATCTACCCGCTGACCACCGACCGGCTGGCCGCGGCGATCGGGCGGGCGGTGGACCCGGCCGAGGTGGTCTACCTGGACGACCTCGGCCCCAACCTCAAGCCGGCCCGGGCGCTGGGCTGGCACACGGTCAAGGTCGTCGACCCGGCCGACGCCCTGGCCGAGCTGGCCCGGGTGACCGGGATCGACCTGTCGACATGACGACATCCCTCCACGGAGACGCCCTGGACCGGGCCATGGGCCGCGCCCTCGAGCTGGCCGCCGCCGCGGGGGAGTGGGGCGACACGCCGATCGGTGCCGTCGTCCTGGGTCCCGACGGCGCCGTGCTGGCCGAGGCCGCCAACGAGCGGGAGAAGGACGGCGACCCCACCGCGCACGCCGAGGTGCTGGCGCTGCGGGCCGCGGCCCGGGTGCACGGCGACGGCTGGCGGCTGACCGGTGCCACCCTGGTGGTGACGCTGGAGCCGTGCACCATGTGCGCCGGCGCGGCGGTGCTGTCCCGGGTCGGCCGGGTGGTCTACGGCGCGCCCGACCCCAAGGCCGGGGCGGCCGGGTCGCTGTGGGACGTGGTGCGCGACCGGCGGCTCAACCACCGGCCCGAGGTGGTCGCCGGGATCCGCGCGGAGGAGTGCGGCGCGCTGCTGAGGGAGTTCTTCCGCGCCCGGCGCGGCCTGTAGTGTGCTCCGCGGTGGCGTGTCCGAGCGGCCGAAGGGTCCCGCCTCGAAAGCGGGTGAGGTGAAAGCCTCCGTGGGTTCAAATCCCACCGCCACCGCCGGCACGAGAGGGGGGCACCCCACGGGGGGTGCCGCCCTCTCGTCGTCTCAGCCGGTGACCGCGGCCTCGACCGAGCCCGCCAGCCGGCGCAGCTGCCCCTGCAGGTCGAGGGTCTCCCCGGGGTCCAGCCCCATCGCCGTCCGGACGGCGCCCTGCACGTCGTGCGCGGCGCCGCGCAGTGCGTCGCCCTGCGGGGTCAGCGCGATCGACACCGACCGCTCGTCGTCCGACCGTCGGGTGCGGGCCAGCAGGCCCTTGGCCTCCAGCCGCTGCAGCAGCGGGGTGAGGGTGCCGTAGTCCAGGTGCAGGGACCCCGCGATGTCCTTGATGGGCAGCGGCCCGCGGCGCCAGAGCAGCACCAGCACCAGGTACTGCGGGTAGGTCAGGTCCAGGTCGGCGAGCAGCCGTCGGTAGAGCGCGGTGACCGCCCGGGAGGCCGCGTACAGGTCGAAGCAGAGCAGCTCGGACAGCTCGGCGGCGTCGTCGTCCATGGCGTGATCATCCCAGCTGGGTCGGACGGGAAGAAACCTCGTGCGCGAGGTACTTTACGCGGCAGGGACCGCACCCCGCGGTCCGCACAGGAGGGCACCCCATGACGACCCTGACCGTCGGCACCGAGAACGGCGCACCCGTCGAGCTGTACTACGAGGACCACGGGGCCGGCCGGCCCGTCGTGCTGATCCACGGCTGGCCGCTGTCGGGCCGCTCCTGGGAGGCCCAGGTGCCCGCGCTGGTCGAGGCAGGCCACCGGGTCATCACCTACGACCGCCGCGGGTTCGGCAAGTCCTCGCAGCCGTGGGAGGGCTACGACTACGACACCTTCGCCGCGGACCTGCACACGCTGATCGAGCACCTGGACCTGCGCGAGGTCACCCTGGTCGGCTTCTCGATGGGCGGCGGCGAGGTCGCCCGCTACGTCGGCACCTACGGCACCGACCGGATCGCCAAGGCGGTGTTCGCCGCCGCCGTCCCGCCGTTCCTGGGGAAGTCCGACGAGAACCCGGACGGCGCGCTGGACGCCGCGACGGTGCAGTCGTTCCTGGACGCCATCCGCAGCGACCGGGTCGCCTTCGTGGACGGCTTCGCCAGCAACTTCTTCGACGCGAAGGGGGAGCAGACGGTGAGCCAGGCCGTCCGCGACCACTCCGCCGACATCGCCGCCTACGCCTCGCCGAAGGGCACCTACGACTGCGTCGTCGCCTTCTCCGGCACCGACTTCCGCCGCGACCTGGAGGCCTTCACCATCCCGGTGCTGGTCCTGCACGGTGACTCCGACGCCGTGGTGCCCTTCGAGGCCAGCGGCCAGCGCACCGCCGCCGCCATCCCCGGCGCGCAGACCGTCGTGATCGAGGGCGGCCCGCACGGGGTCAACGCCTCGCACCCGGCGGAGTTCAACGCGGCGCTGCTGGACTTCCTGGCCCGCTGACGCACCGGTCGGGCCCGGGGTGCTGCCCCGGCCCCGACCCGGTCAGAGCGGGATGTCCCGGTCCATGAGCAGGGTGCCGTCGGGGCCCTCGACCAGGGTGAACTGGTGCTGCTCGACCTGCTCCTCGTCGTCCTCGACGAAGGTCACCTGCGCGGTGGCGACCAGCGAGCCGTCGGTGGCGCTGACCGGGCCGAGGACGACCTCGTCGAAGCGCTTCCAGAACGACTTGTAGTTGCCCCGGCTCGACACCCCCTGCAGCGTCGGGCCGGTCAGGCCGTAGGCGCTGTCCGGGTCGTCGGGCAGCAGCGCGTAGTAGTCGGTGACGAACTGCGACACCTCGGCGGCGGTGACCACGTCGGGTTCGGTGGTCGGCGCCTCCGTCGTGGTCGGCGGTGCGCTGGTCGTCTGCTCCGCCGTGGTGGGCGGTGCCACGGCCGGGGGCGGCGCGTCGGTCGTGGTCGTCGCGGTGGTGGTGGTGGGGGCGGCCGCCGTCCCGCTGCCGGTGTCCCGCAGCGCGAGCCACGTCCCGCCGCCGGCCAGCACCAGCACGGCCACCAGCGCGGCGAGGACCAGCGGCGTCCGGGACCGGCGCCGGGCCGGGGTCGCCGAGACCGAGGTCCGGGGCGGGGTGCGCGGCGGGAGCGGTGCCGAGCGGGGGGCCGTGGGCGCGGCGGCCGGGAGGTCGGTGCGGGTGGGGTCCCGGGGCGGCGGCGGCACCGGCTTCAGCGGCGTCCGGGCGGTCAGGACGGCGGTGACGTCGCCGTCGGACCCGGCCGCGATCGCGGCCAGGGCGTCGCGGACCTCGGTCATCGACGGCCGCCCGGCCGGGTCGGGGGTGAGCATCCACTCCAGCACCGGGGTCAGCGCGCCCGAGCGCACCGGCGGGTCGAACTGCCCGGCGGCGACCCGGTACAGCTGCTCCAGGGAGTTGCCGCTGCTGCCGAAGGGCGGGTCGCCCTCCAGGGCGGTGAATAGCGTGGCGCCCAGCGACCAGACGTCGCCGGCCGCGCCGGGCTCCTCGCCGCGGGCCACCTCGGGGGACAGGAAGGCCGGGGTGCCGGTGACCATGCCGGTCTGGGTCAGCCGGACGTCGCCGGTGGCGTGCGAGATGCCGAAGTCGGTGATCTTGACCAGGCCCTCGAGCCGGTCGCCCTCACCCACGAGCACGTTGCCGGGCTTCACGTCCCGGTGCACGATCCCGGCGGCGTGCGTGGCCACCAGGGCGTCGGCCAGCTGGGCGCCGATCTGGGCGACCTGCTGCACCGGCAGCACGCCGTCGGCGGACAGCACCGCAGCCAGGCTGCGCGAGGGCAGGTGCTCCATGACCAGCCACGGCGAGCCGCCGTCGTCGACCACGTCGTAGACGCTGATCGCGTGCGGGTGGGTGATCCGGGCGGCGATCCGGCCCTCGCGCATCGTGCGGGCCCGCTGCTCGGCCGCGGCCTCCGGCGATACGCCGACCGGCAGCACGACCTGCTTGACCGCGACCTGCCGACCCAGCCGTTCGTCGGTGGCCAGCCAGACCGCACCCATGCCGCCGCCGGCGATGCGGCTGTCGAGGCGGTAGCGGCCGGCCACCCGGTACCCCGGTCCGACCTCGGCGGGGGTCGTCACCGCCGGGACGCTACCGCCGTCCGGACGCAGGCGCGCCGTAGCGGCGGGCGTACTCGGCCTGCGCCCCCTCGGGCAGCGCGTCGAACAGCTCGCCGAGCTCCGTCGCCGTGCCGGTGGGCAGGTCGTCGAACAACCGGTCCCAGGTCGGGGGCTCGTCGTAGCTGCGGGTGAGCAGCAGCTCCCAGGCCCGCGACTGCCGGTCCCGCTGGTCCCGGCCGGCCGCGGTGCGGGTGAAGAACAGGTCCTGCGCGGCGTCCTTCTCCGCCCGGGTGGCGTCGTCGGGCAGGCCCGCGGGGTCGGTCGTGGTCAAGGCGGCGACGATCGCGTCGACCACCTCGGGGCGGATCGGGTGGGGGGCGGTCATCGGTGTGCTCCACGGGTCCGGACGGGTCGTGGGCTGATCGTGCCCGGTCCGCCGCAGGCCCACCACCAGGGACGACGAGCCGTCGCGGTACCGCAACGGGACCTCTCCCAGGCCCTACCGTGTCCCCGGATCACTGCCCGTCGGGCGGTCGGGGGAGCAGCACGACGAGGAGCACGACCATGGGCGAGATCAAGACGGCCACGAACCGGCCGGCCCGGCCCGGCAAGGCGGTCAGCCGCCGCAACCGGATGGCCCGCCCGGCGCCCGGGGCGCACGCGGTCCGCCGGCAGCGCCCGGTGCTCACCCCCACCTTCTCCCAGAAGCTGCGCTACCGGTTCGACAACGCCCTGGCCAAGGGCCCGACCGTGGTCATCGGCTGGCTGGCCGCGCTGACGTTCGGCATCTTCGTCGTCTTCGGCATCATCTTCTGGGCGTTCAGGGTGGACGGGATCAACGGCGGGCCGCCGGTGCCGAACCCGGTCGAGGGCGTCTGGCAGGCGATGCTGCGGGTGGTCGACGCCGGCACCTTCGCCGGGGACGCCGACTGGCCGGTCCGCCTGCTCTCCTTCGTGGTCACCCTGGCCGGCATCTTCATCGCCGGCAGCCTGATCGGCCTGATCGCCAACGGCGTGGACCAGCGGATCGAGGGCCTGCGCAAGGGCCGCTCCGACGTGCTGGAGACCGGGCACACCGTCGTCCTGGGGTGGTCACCGCGGATCGCGGCCATCGTGACCGAGCTGGTGATCGCCAACTCCAGCGAGAAGGACGCCGCGGTGGTGATCCTGGGCGCCGAGGACAAGACGACCATGGAGGACGCCCTGTCCGCCGCGGTCCGCGACACCGGCAGCACCCGGGTGGTCTGCCGCTCCGGCTCCCCGGCGAAGGCCGACGACCTGCGCATGGTGAACCTGCTCGGTGCCCGCTCGGTGATCGTGATGGCGGCCGGGTCCGGCGACGCCGACGCGATCAAGGCCGTGCTGGCCATCAAGACGATCGACCCCGACTTCCGCGGGCCCCGGGTGGTCGCCGAGATCGCCGACCCGGTCTACGCCGCCAGCATCCAGACCCTGACCGACCAGAAGGTCGTGACGGTGAACTCCGACCACGTCATCGCCGAGATCACCGCGCAGTCCTGCCGGCAGTCCGGGCTGTCGCAGGTGCTGCGCGACCTGCTGGACTTCGACGGCGACGAGGTCTACTTCGCGCCGTTCCCCGAGCTCACCGGGCACACCTACGCCGACGCGCTGACCGCCTTCGAGTCCGCCTCCCTGCTCGGGCTGGCGCACGCCGACGGCTCGGTCGAGGTCAACCCGCCCGGCACCCGGGTCCTCGTCGAGGGCGACGAGGTCATCGCGGTGGCCGAGGACGACTCCACGTTCACCTGCACCGGCGTCCGGGCCGTCGAGCCCGCGCTGCCCCTGCTGGCCACCGACGAGGTGCTCCCACCCACCCACCTGGTGGTGGTGGGCTGGTCGGTGCTCGGCCCCAAGGTGGTCCGGGAGATCGACCAGTTCGCGGTCGAGGGCACGGTCGTGGACGTCGTCGTCGACCCCTCGCTGGTGGACCCCGCCGACGTGGTGGTCCCCGATCTGCGGCACAGCGAGCTGCGGGTCTTCGCCTCCACCGCCGGGCCCGAGGAGCTGGCCGCGCTGGTCGCCGACCAGACCTACGACCAGGGCATCGTGCTCAGCTACCGGGACGCGGTCGAGGCCGCCGACGGCGACGCCCGCACCCTGCTCACGCTGCTCGCGCTGCGCCGGGTGTGGCCGGCCGGCGGGGACCGGGCCGTGCGGATCGTCGCCGAGGTGCTCGAGCGGGACGACGTCGAGCTGGCCCAGGCCGGCGGCGTGGACGACTGGATCGTCAGCGACGAGGTCACCAGCCTGATGCTCGCCCAGCTCTCGGAGCGGACCGAGCTGGCCCAGGTGTTCCTGGACCTGTTCTCCCCGGACGGCGCCCGGCTGACCTTCCGGCCGGCGCACCGCTACGTCGGCACCGAGGCCGTCCCCTTCGCCTCGGTGGTCGCCGCCGGTGCGCTGCGGGACGAGTCGGTGCTGGGCTGGCGGGTCGCCGCGACCGGGTCGGTGCACCTCAACCCGCCCAAGTCCACCGCCGTCTCCCTGGTCGCCGAGGACCAAGTGCTGGTGGTGGAGAGCCGGGGCTGAACCGCTCCGCGCCGCCCGGTAGTCTGGCCGGCGCACGTTGGAGGATTCGCCTAGTGGCCTATGGCGCTCGCTTGGAAAGCGGGTTGGGTGCAAGCCCTCGGGAGTTCGAATCTCCCATCCTCCGCAGGTAGAGCCCGGCCACCGCGCCGAGCATGAGCAGGCCCCCCACCAGTGCGGTGGGGGCCAGCCGCTCGCCGAGCAGGCCGGTGGCCAGCGCCGTCGCCGCCAGCGGCTCGAGCAGCGTCACGATCGACACCACCGCCGCGGGCACCGTCCGCACCCCGGTGAAGAACAGGCCGTAGGCCAGCGCGGTGGGCACCGCGCCCAGGTAGAGCAGCAGGCCCAGGGCGAGCGGGTCGGCGGTGAGGTCCAGCCCGGCGGCCAACGCCACCGGGGTCAGCAGCAGCGCGCCGACGGCGAAGCCGACCGTCGTCGTCGGCACCCCGGCCGGCACCCGGGACGACGTCAGCACCACCGCGGCGTAGGCCACCGCGCAGCCCAGCGCGGTCAGCGCGCCGAGGACGACGGACCGTCCGCCGGCGTCGGCCGAGACGCCCACCAGCAGCACCAGCCCGACCAGGGCCACCGCCAGCGCCACCACCGTGGCCCGGTCCGGGCGGCCGTGGCCCAGCAGCGTCCCGCCCACCGCGATCAGCAGCGGGGCCGCACCCAGGGCGACCAGCGTCGCGATGGACACCCCCGCGGTGCCGACGGCGAGGAAGTAGGCCGACTGGTAGATCGCCAGCCCGGCGCCGACCAGGACCAGCCGGCCGACCGAGCCGCGGGTGCCCAGCGGCCGGCGGCGGGCCAGGTGCAGCCCGACGAGGACGACGGCGCCGATCGCCATGCGGTGCCAGGCGACGTCCAGCGGGTCCAGGTCGCTGCTGCGCAGGACGGCGTCACCGGCCACCCCGGAGGTGCCCCAGCACAGCGCCGCCAGGACGACGAGGGCGAAGCCGCGGGTCGAGGTGCTCACGCGGGCCATCATCACGACGGTGTCGACCGGGTTCCCGCTGCGGTCCTCTAGACTCTCCGGCAGACCCCTCGTGCGGCGTCATCCTGTGAACCTCCCCAGGGCCGGAAGGCAGCAAGGATAAGCGGGCTCTGGCGGGTGTGCGGGGGGTCCCTTGCGTCTCCGGGCCCGCTCACCGCAGCAGGAAGTGCAGCGCCCGGGCGGCCCGGTCGGGCTCGGGCTGCTCGCCGACGATGCGCTCCACGTAGACGAAGCCCTCGACCACCCGGACCACCAGGAACGCCAGGTCCGGGAGCGGGTAGCCGGCGTCCAGGTGGCCGGCCCGCTGCTCGCGCTCGAGCAGGTCCTCGACGGCGCCGATGATCCGGCGCTGGAAGTCGTGGTCGCGCCGGGTCAGCACCCGCAGCGCCGTCTCGTGCTCGCGCTCGAGGAAGGCGCGCATGCCCGGGTGCTCGACGGTCAGCCGGACGAAGTCCGCCATCGCGTCGGCCACCCGGGCACCGCCGAGGCCGGGGGCGCGGTCGTAGCACCCGGCCAGGGTGGGTGCGGTCAGCGACCAGACGACCTCGGTGAGCACCGCCGTCCGGTTGCCCAGCCAGCGGTGCACGGTCACCCGGTTGACGCCCAGCTCGGCCGCGACGTCCGAGAGCTCGACCCGGTGCCCGGCGACGAACCGCCGCCGGGCCACCCGGAAGGCCTCGACGGCGGTCGGCGGGGCGTCCCGGGTCACCGGATGCCGTCCCAGGCCGCCCTCTCCACGCCGTCCGGGTCGTCGACCACGGTGAGCTGCTCGGTGAGCAGCCCGGTGGTCCGGGTGTCGGCGGTGTAGGGCGCCCAGCCGGGGTCGCCGTCGCGCACGAAGGCGACCCAGACGCCGCGCGCGGTCGCCACCACGTCCGCCGACGGGGCGGCACCGGCCAGCGGCCGGGCCGAGGGCAGGTGCGCGGTGCCGAAGACGTAGGGGATCTCCACCGCGTGCGCGGCCCCGAGCCCGCCGTTGTCGGCCGGCGACGGGCGGTCGAACCGGTACGCCCAGGTGGTCCCGCCGCCGGCCGCGCGGGCCTCGGCGTGCCGGATGGCGGGGACGGCGAAGAACCAGTCGGTGACCACGGCGGCCATCACGTCGCCGGGGGAGGCGTCGGGCCGGTTGCCCCGGTAGAGCGCGAGGCCCTCGGGGGAGAGCCCGTAGGCCGCCGCACCCCCGGCCAGCGTCGGCTCGTCGACCAGGTCGATGGCGCCCGGCGCGACCAGGAAGAGCCGGGCCTCGTCGCGGTTGGAGCCCACCAGGACCTTCACCCCCGACGCGGCGCCGGCCGCGAACGCCTCCAGCGGGTGGGCGGGGAGCACGGTGCCGTCGACCACAGGGGCGAAGGGCAGCAGGCTCAGCGCCAGCGAGCCCCACTTCGCCGGGTCCGGCGCGGTCTGCACCTCGACCACCAGGTCCGAGGCCGCCTTGACCAGGAGGTCCAGCTCGACGCCGGCGATCGCCTCCCGGGTCGGGGCGACGCCGAGCGCCTCGGCCAAGGTCGCGGCGACGGTGGCACCGGTCTCCGGGGTGAGGGTGTGCGCGGCCGCCCCGGACTGCGTGATGGCCTGGGCGAACAACCCCTCCGCCGACGGCATGGCCAGCAGCGTGGTCACGCTCATGGCACCCGCGGACTCCCCGGCGACGGTCACCCGGGTCGGGTCACCGCCGAACCCGGCGACGTTGTCGCGGACCCAGCGCAGTGCGGCCACCTGGTCCTGCAGGCCCAGGTTCGCCGTGCCCGCCGCGGCGTCGCCGTCGACGTACAGGAAGCCCTCGGCGGCCAGCCGGTAGTTGATCGTCACGCAGACCACGCCGTCCCGGGCAAAGGCGGTGCCGTCGTACTCCAGCACCGACCCGGAGCCGTTCATGAACGAGCCGCCGTGGATCCAGACCAGCACCGGCAGCGCACCCCCGCCGACGGCGTCGGTCGGCGTCCAGACGTTGAGGTTCAGGCACTCCTCGCCGGGGATGGACTGCTCGGGCAGGAGCGGCTGGTACTGCGGCGGGTAGTCGCCCTTGGGCACGGTCGGGCCGTAGGCCGAGGCGTCCCGGACGCCGTCCCACGGCCGGACCGGCCCGGGCGGCGCCATCCGCCGGTCACCGAACGGTGCCGCCGCGAACGGCACGCCGAGGAACCGGCTGACCCCGTCCTCGTCGACCCCGCGGACCACGCCACCATCGACCCGTACGTCCATCGCCGTCTCCTTCGTTGCAACACCTGCCCGATGTGTTGCACTGTGGCCCTGGTCACGTACCTGGGTCAAGACTGTGCGTCGCACAGGAGCGGCACAGGTTCGACTGCTTCACTGCATGAACGTTCAAGCAGAGGAGATCGCATGCCCAGCCGACGTATGTGGATCATCGCCGGGACCGTCGTGGGGGTGGTCGCGGTCGGTGCCGTCGCCGGCCCGCTGGTCTACGCCGCACTCCAGGAGGACGCGCCCCCGGCCACGACCGTGCAGGCGCAGGACTCCGACGCGCCGCTGACCGACGTCACCGACGGCACCTGGACCATCGGGGCCGGTTCGTCGGCCGGGTACCGGGTCGACGAGGTGCTCAACGGGGACGACGTCACCGTCGCCGGCACCACCGACCAGGTCACCGGCTCGCTGGTGGTCTCCGGCGGGGACCTGCAGTCGGCCGAGGTCGACGTGGACATGGCCTCGGTGGCCACCGACAGCGGTCGTCGGGACTCCTACTTCCGGGACAACGTGATCGACGTGGCGGCCAACCCCACGGCGACCTTCGCGGTGACCCAGGCCGTCGACCTGCCCGAGCTGACCGGTACCCCGGTCACCGTGCCGGTCGCCGGCGAGCTGAGCGTGCACGGGGTCACCCAGCAGGTCACGGTCGACCTCTCGGTCGTCCGGACCGCCCAGGGCGTCGAGGCCTCGGGGTCGATCCCGGTCACCTTCGCCGACTACGACGTGACGCCCCCGGACCTGGGCTTCGTCTCCGTCGAGGACACCGGGTCGGTCGAGTTCTTCCTCGTGCTCACCCAGTAGGGCTGTGGGTGGGTGCCCGTAGCCTCGTGCCGTGGCTCTGGCGCTCTACCGCAAGTACCGGCCGGCGACCTTCGCCGAGGTCGTCGGGCAGGAGCACGTCACCACCCCGTTGGTCAACGCCGTCGACGGCGGCCGGATCAACCACGCCTACCTGTTCAGCGGTCCGCGCGGGTGCGGGAAGACCTCGTCCGCGCGGATCCTGGCCCGGTCGCTGAACTGCGAGCAGGGCCCGACGTCCATCCCGTGCGGGGTGTGCGTCTCCTGCGTGGCGCTGGCGCCCGACGGGCCGGGCTCGATCGACGTGATCGAGATCGACGCGGCCAGCCACGGCGGTGTGGACGACGCCCGGGACCTGCGGGAGCGGGCCTTCTTCGCCCCGGTGCACAGCCGCTACAAGGTCTACATCGTCGACGAGGCCCACATGGTCACGACGGCGGGCTTCAACGCGCTGCTCAAGGTGGTGGAGGAGCCGCCGGAGTTCCTGGTGTTCGTCTTCGCCACCACGGAGCCCGAGAAGGTGCTGCCGACCATCCGGTCGCGCACCCACCACTACCCGTTCCGCCTGGTGCCCCCGGGCGTGCTGCGCCAGCTGCTGGAGTCCACCTGCGAGCGGGAGGGCGTGACCGTCGAGCCGACGGTCTTCCCGCTGGTGGTGCGGGCCGGCGGCGGCTCGGTGCGCGACTCGCTGTCGATCCTGGACCAACTGCTGGCCGGCGCCGGGCCCGAGGGCGTCACCTACCGCACGGCGGTGGGCCTGCTCGGGGTCACCGACGACGCGCTGCTCGACGAGACCGTCGACGCCCTCGCCGCGCACGACGCGCCCGGGGTCTTCCAGGCCGTCGACCGGGTCGTCGAGGCCGGCCACGACCCCCGCCGGTTCGCCACCGACCTGCTCGACCGGATGCGCGACCTGATCGTGCTGGAGGCCGTCCCCGAGGCCGGCGGCAACGGGCTGCTGGACTGCCCGCCCGACCGGCTGGACCTGATGAGCCGCCAGGCCATGGCGCTGGGCCAGGCCACCCTGTCCCGGCTGGCCGACATCGTGCACGAGGGCCTGACCGAGATGCGCGGCACCACGGCGCCCCGGCTGCTGCTGGAGCTGGTCTGCGCCCGGATGCTGCTGCCCGGCGTCGACGGGTCGGCCGCCGCCACCCTGCAGCGGCTCGAGCGGCTGGAGCGCCGGCTGTCGATCGCCGGCGACCACCCGGCCGGTCCGGCCACCGAGTCCGCCGCGGTCGCGCCGGCCCCCCGAGCTGCCGAGCAGTCCACCCCGCAGGCCGCCCCCGAGGCCGCGCGGCCCACCTACGTCCGGCCCTCGCAGGCCCGGGAGTCGGCCCCGCAGCGGCCGGCGCCCGCCGCGGCGCGGCCGGCGCCGGAACCGGCTACCCGTGCGGAGGCGGACCCTGCCCCGGCGGCCCGCGCCTCCGGCCCGGCTGCCGCTGCCCCGGCGGCAGCGCCCGAGAGCCCGGCCCCCGTGGCCCGGCCTGCCGTCCCTGCCGCGGAGGCCCCTGCCGCCGCGACGGAGACCCCCGCTCCCGAAGCGCAGACCCCCGCTCCTGCGTCGCCGGACCCTGCCCCCGCGGCGAAGGCTCCCGCGGCGGACGGCCCCGCGACGGACGGCCCCGCGACGGCTGCCCCGGCGGCTGAGCGGCCGGTTGCCGCTCCGATCGCCGAGCCCGCGGCGCAGGAACCCCCCGCGGAGGAGGACGGCTGGCCGGTGACGGCCACCCCGGGTTCCCCACCGGCGCGACCCGCGACGAAGGCCCCCGCGGCCGAGGTGGACGGGTGGCCGGTCACGACGGCGCCGGGTTCCGCCGCGCCGCAGCGGTCGGGAGCCGCGGGGGGGGGGGCC
>NZ_JBAPLV010000034.1:0-35055 GCF_037083865.1 Klenkia terrae
CAGCACCCTCCGCCCTGAAATCACACCCGTGTCATTCGGACTTACTCATCTAGGGGGCAGCCGTGTTTGCGCCGGTCCCCGCTGGGTGAACAGCACCGGGATGAGGTTGCGGCGCAGCGACGTGGGCGCCCCCGGCTGGACCCGTCGACGGGCCGGCCGGGGCTGGACCTACCGCGACGAGCACGGCTCGGTCATCCGCGACGACCGGCGGGCGCGGGTCGAGGCGCTGGCCATCCCGCCGGCGTGGCGCGACGTGTGGATCTGTCCGTGGCCGCACGGCCACATCCAGGCCACCGGCGTGGACGCGGCCGGCCGACGGCAGTACCGCTACCACGACCAGTGGCGCGTCCAGCGGGACGCGGCCAAGCACGAGCGCGTGCTGGAGATCAGCCACCACCTGCCCGACGTGCGCGACGAGGTCGCCGCGGCGCTGCGCCGGCGGGGGCTGGGCCGGGAGCGGGTGCTGGCCGCCGCCGTCCGGTTGCTGGACCTGGGGGCGTTCCGGGTCGGCAGCGACCAGTACACCGAGGACAACGGCACCTACGGGCT
Organism: Klenkia terrae; assembly: GCF_037083865.1. Taxonomy (NCBI): domain Bacteria; kingdom Bacillati; phylum Actinomycetota; class Actinomycetes; order Geodermatophilales; family Geodermatophilaceae; genus Klenkia; species Klenkia terrae. Next base: position 550 of record NZ_JBAPLV010000034.1, read on the forward strand.
GGCCACGCTGCGCCGGGACCACGTGGACGTCCGCGGGCGGACGGTCGCCTTCTGCTACCTGGCCAAGGGCGGCAAGCAGCGGGAGATCGAGGTGGCCGACGCACCCACCGCCACGGTGGTGCAGCAGCTGCTGGACCGGCCGGGGTCGACGGGGGAGGAGCTGCTGGCTTGGCAGAACCCGGACGGCAGCTGGCGGGACGTGCACAGCGACGACGTGAACGCCTACCTGCGCGAGGTGTCCGGCGCGGAGATCACCGCCAAGGACTTCCGGACCTGGACGGCGACGGTGCTGATGGCGGTGCTGCTGGCCGAGCAGGCCGACGCCGCCTCGGCGTCCCGGCGCACGAAGGCCGTGCGGGAGGCGTACCGGACGGTCTCCGACCAGCTGGGCAACACCCCGGCCGTGTGCCGGCAGAGCTACGTCGACCCGCGGGTGGTGGACCGGTTCGAGCACGGCGAGACGATCGCCGTGGCTCTCGCGGAGGCTGCCGGTGCCGCCGACGACCGGGAGCGCCAGCGCACCCTGGAGGCCGCGGTCTGCCGCCTGCTGTCCGCCTAGGCCTGACGGCTGCCGGCCCCGGACGGCGCAGGACCCCGGGTGCCGCCGAGGCGGTCCGGGGTCCTGGGTGGTTCAGGTGTCAAGCGGAGGTCAGGCGTTGCCGTCGACGATGGTGAACAGGTCGATCAGGCCAGTCACCTCGAGCGGGCGGGTGACCGCCCGGGTGGAGGCGACGAGCTTGAGGCCGACCTCGCGGCTGCGGGCGGACTTCTGCGTCTCGACGAGCACGGCGAGCCCGGCCGAGCCGAGGAACTGCACCCCGCACAGGTCGATGACCAGTTCCTCGGGCTGCAGCTCCAGCTGGGTGTCCAGCGAGGCGCGCAGCACCGGCGCGGTGAAGGTGTCCACCTCGCCCACGACCGTCACCGTGACCGTGCCGTCGGCGTCCGAGGACGTCGAGAGGGTGATCACGTCGTCGAAGGGTGCGTCGGCCGTGTCGGTGGCAGCCGACGCGTCGCGCTGCCCCTCGGCGGGCAGGTCAGATGAGGTCACGGACTGGAGCTCCTCTCAGCGGCGTGGCCCGACGGGCGCACATCAGCGCTTACAACGTACCTGCTGCACGGACCGGTCGACGCGGTGCGTCCGGTCTCGGGAAGCTGGTGGCTCAACCGCCCGGTCGGACCCTAGACAGGCCCGCACCGGGCCACAAGTCCGGGGCCGCCCGGGGCGGCTGCCGGGTCTCAGCCGTCGGTCAGGTGCATCGCGCCCTCCTCGGGACCCTCCCCGCCGATCGACTCCTCGTCGGTGGCCAGCACATCGTCCCCGACCGAGTCGGTGCCCGACACGTCGCCCGGCTCGTCGTCCTGGTCGAGCTGGACGGCCCGGTCGGGGTCGGCGGCCGGGCGGGTGCCGGGGTCGACGTCCACGTCGGGCTCCTCGCGGGCCAGCCGGCCGTCCAGCGGCTCGCCCTCGGCCTGCTCGGCGGCGGTGGTGCCGAAGTCGTCGCTGGCGCCGGCGGTCTCCCGACCCATGTCGGGGGCGAACTGGGGGTCCTCGGCGAGGGCGGACTCGGGGTTGTCGTCGGCGATCTCGGGGATGCCGTCGTCCTCGGGGAACTGGTCGCGGGCGGTCTGGCCCTCCGGGTGCGTCATGACCGCCCCCTACCCGCGCCGCGCGGGCCGACACACCGTGGTTGAGCCGGTCACCGGCCCGGGTAGCGCGACCGCCATGTCCGTTCCGGAGAAGGTCGGGTCCTGGGCCCGCACGCAGCAGCAGGAGTACGCGCACGGCGAGCCGCGGCCACTGGGTGGCCTGCTGGCGGCGGTGGGGGTCTACGGGGCGCTGACGGCGGCCGGCGCGGTGGCCCTGCGCGCATCGGGCCGTCCGCTGCCCGACCGCATCCCGGTCGGCGACGCGCTGCTGCTCACCGTCGGCACGTTCCGGCTGGCCCGCACGGTCGCCAAGGACCCGGTGACCAGCCCGCTGCGGGCACCGTTCACCGCGTTCCGGGGCACCTCGGGCGAGGCGGAGGTGGCCGAGGAGATCCGGGAGCACGGGGGCTGGAAGCACGCGGTGGGGGAGCTGGTGACCTGCCCGTTCTGCCTGGCGCAGTGGATCGGCACCGGGTTCGTGCTGTCCTGGGTCGCCGCGCCCCGGGCCACCCGGCTGGCCGGGCTGGTGATGACGGTGGTCGCCGGCGCCGACGTCGGGCAGTTCGTCTACGACAAGCTGCAGTCCGACGCGACCGGGGACTGACCCGCGCGAGGGAGTGCGGGGTCACCCCGCTGTCCCTACGCTGTGATCATGGCCCGTCCGGGCCCCGGGGTGGAGGTCTGCGCGGTGCGGTCGATCTGGAAGGGCGCGGTCTCCTTCGGGCTTGTCTCGATCGCGGTGAAGCTGTACTCGGCCACCGAGGACCACGACGTCAAGTTCCACCAGGTGCACAAGACCGACGGCGGCCGGGTGAAGTACCGCCGGGTCTGCTCGGTCGACGGCGAGGAGATCGAGTACCGGGACATCGCCAAGGGCTTCGAGCTGCCCAGCGGCGAGCTGGTGGTGCTCACCGACGCCGACATGGAGGAGCTGCCGCTGGGCAGCACCCACGAGATCGAGGTGCTGCAGTTCGTCGAGCAGTCCGAGATCGACCCGATCCACTTCGAGAAGACCTACTACCTCGAGCCCGAGGGCACCGCGACCCGCCCCTACGTCCTGCTGCGCACCGCGCTGGAGAACGCCGGCCAGGTCGCCATCACCAAGATCGCGATCCGGCAGCGGGAGTCGCTGGCCGCGCTGCGGGTCCGCGACGGCGTCCTGGTGCTGCACACCATGCGCTGGCCCGACGAGATCCGGGCGCCGGAGTTCGGCTTCCTCGACGAGGACGTCACCGCCAAGCCCGCCGAGCTCAAGATGGCCGAGTCGCTGATCTCCACGATGAGCGGTGAGTTCGACCCCAGCGTCTTCACCGACGACTACAAGGAGGCGATGGCCAAGCTGCTGGAGGCCAAGCAGGCCGGTGGTGAGGTCGTCCGTCCCGAGGAGACCGAGGAGGACGAGGACGACGGCTCGGTCGTCGACCTGATGAGCGCCCTGCGGCGCAGCGTGGAGAAGGCCGGCAAGAAGCCCGCCGCCGAGGCCGACGACGACGCCGAGGAGCCGCCGGCGAAGAAGGCGCCCGCCCAGAAGGCGGCGGCGAAGAAGGCCGCGCCGGCGAAGAAGGCCCCGGCCAAGAAGGCCGCCGCCTCCAAGTCCGCCTGAGGTGGTGGACGAGGGCACCCGGCCGATGCTGGCCGTCGCCGGGGAGCTGCCGCGCACCGACGACGGCTGGGCCTACGAGTTCAAGTGGGACGGCGTCCGCGTGCTCGCCCACGTCTCCGGCGGGCAGCTGCGGCTGCGGGCGCGCAGCGGCACCGACGTCACCGACCGGTACCCCGAGCTGATGGCGCTGCCCGACTCGCTGGCCGACCGGGACGCCGTCCTCGACGGCGAGGTCGTGGCCCTGGACGACCAGGGCCGGCCGGACTTCGGGCTGCTCCAGCAGCGCATGCACCTGACCGGCCCGGAGGTCGCCCGCACCGCGCGGCGGGTGCCGGCGTCCTACTTCGTGTTCGACCTGCTGGCCCTGGACGGCGAGTCCCTGCTGGACCGGCCCTACCGCGAGCGCCGGGAGCTGCTGGACGCCCTCGAGCCCGCGGCCCGGCGGTGGTCCCCGACCCCCTGGTTCGACACCGACGGCGCCGGGGTGCAGGCCGCCAGCCGGGAGCACGGGCTGGAGGGCGTGGTCGCCAAGCGGCTGGCGTCGCCGTACCGGCCCGGGGGCCGCGGTCCGGAGTGGCTGAAGATCAAGAACGTGCAGCACCAGTCGGTCGTGGTGGGTGGCTGGCGGCCCGGCAACGGCCGGCGGGCCGGCGGCATCGGCTCGCTGCTGGTCGGCGTGCAAGGTCCCGATGGCCTGCGCTACGCCGGGCGGGTGGGCACCGGCTTCACCGACCGTGCGCTGCGCCAGCTCGCCGGGCAGGTCGCCGGCCGGACGACGTCCCCCTTCGCCGGGGAGGTGCCCGCCGACGTCGTCCGCGAGGCGCACTGGGTGGAGCCCGAGCTGGTCGGCGAGGTGGTGTTCGCCGGCTGGACCGGGGACGGCCACCTGCGGCACCCGGCCTGGCGGGGCCTGCGGGACGACGTCGCGCCGGCCGCCGTGGAGCCCGAGTCGTGAGCCGGCAGCGGGTCTCGGTCGGGGGCCGGCAGCTGGAGGTCTCCAACCTGGACAAGGTGCTGTTCCCCGAGGTCGGGTTCACCAAGGCCGAGGTCATCCAGTACTACGTGCAGGTCGCGCCGGTGCTCCTGCCGCACCTGGCCGGCCGGCCGGTCACCTTCACCCGCTGGCCGCACGGGGTGGACGGCGCCTCGTTCTTCGAGAAGAACAACGCCCGGCACGCCCCGGCCTGGGTCCGGCACGTGGTGGTGCCGGCGCCCGGGTCGACCAAGGACCGCGAGACCCTGGACATGGTGCTGCTCACCGAGGTCCCCGACCTGGCGTGGTCGGCGAACCTGGCCGCGCTGGAGCTGCACGTGCCGCAGTGGCGGGTGGACGACGACGGCGTCCCGCAGCTGCCCGACCTGCTGGTGCTCGACCTGGACCCGGGCCCGGGCACCGGCGTCGCCGAGTGCGCCGCCCTGGCGCTGCGGCTGCGGGAACGGCTGGTGGACGACGGCCTGGACCCGGTGGTGAAGACGTCGGGGTCCAAGGGGCTGCAGGTCTACGCCCCGATCCGCTGCACCGACCCCGACCACCCGTCCCGGTACGCCAAGGCGCTGGCTCAGGCCCTGACCGAGGAGACCCCGGACGAGGTCGTCTGGCGGATGGAGAAGGTGCTGCGGCCGGGCAAGGTGCTGGTCGACTGGAGCCAGAACAACACGGCCAAGACGACCGTCGCGCCGTACTCGCTGCGGGCCCGGGCCGGCGCGACGGTGTCCACCCCGGTGGCCTGGGCGGAGCTCGACGGCCCGCTGGTCTTCGACACCGCCGACGTGCTCGCGCGGGTCGAGGAGCAGGGGGACCTGTTCGCCGTCGGGGAGCCCGCCGACCTGCCCTGACGGGTCTGGGATCATCTCCGCCCGTGTCCCTGACCCACACCGGCCGGCTGGTCGTCCGCTGTCCCGACCGCCCCGGCATCGTCGCCGTCCTGTCCCGGCTGATGGCCGACGCCGGCGCGAACATCACCGACTCCCAGCAGCACAGCTCCGACCCGACCGGCGGCACGTTCACGCTGCGGCTGGAGTTCGTGCTCGACGACCTCGCCGGGCGCCGTCCCGAGCTGGAGGCCGCGCTGGCCGGCCTCGCCGCCGACTGGGACATGACCTGGCGGCTGACCCTGGCCGCCGACCGGCCCCGGGTCGCGGTGTTCGTGTCCAAGACCGACCACGTGCTGCAGGAGCTGCTCTACCGGGTCAGCGCCGGTGACCTGGCGGCCGAGATCGCCGTCGTCATCTCCAACCACCCCGACCTGGAGCCCGTCGCGGCCGCGCACGGCGTCCCGTTCCACCACGTGCCGGTGACTCCCGGGACCAAGGCCGAGGCCGAGGCCCGCGCCCTGGAGCTGGTGGGGGACTGCGACCTGGTGGTGCTGGCCCGGTACATGCAGATCGTGTCCGCGGAGTTCTGCGCCCGGTTCCCCGAGCGGCTGATCAACATCCACCACTCGTTCCTCCCGGCCTTCGTGGGCGCCAACCCCTACCAGGCCGCCGCCGACCGCGGCGTGAAGCTGATCGGGGCCACCGCCCACTACGTCACCGCGGAGCTCGACGCCGGGCCGATCATCGAGCAGGAGGTCGCCCGGATCGACCACCGCGCCACCGTGGAGGACATGCGCCGGGTGGGCCGCTACGTGGAGCGCCAGGTCCTCGCCCAGGCCGTCACCTGGCACGTGGAGGACCGGGTCATCGTCGACGGCGCCAAGACCATCGTCTTCGCATGACCGGACGCCCCGGGACGGTTCCCGCTGGGTGGCAGCTCCGGGTGGTGGGGCGCACAGCCGCTTCCTAGAGTCGGCGGGTCAGCGTCGACACACCGGAGGTCGCCCGTGTCCAGCTCCACCCGCGCCGACCGCCCGGCGGTGACCCGCGCCGCCGGCTGGGTCGCCCCGCTCTGCTGGGTGGCGGTCCTGCTCGACGGGTTCGACCTCGTCGTCGTCGGCACCGTCGTCCCGACCCTGCTCACGCCCGACGGTTTCTCGCTGTCGGGGTCCGGCGCCACGGCCGTGGTGACGATCGGGCTGGTCGGCATGACGATCGGTGCGCTGTCGATCGGCGCGCTCACCGACGTCCTGGGCCGGCGCAAGGCGCTGATCGGCGCCGTCGTCGCCTTCTCGGTGCTCACCCTGGCCTGCGCGGTGGCCCCGAACGCGTGGGTCTTCGGCGGGCTGCGCTTCCTGGCCGGCGTGGGTCTGGGCGGCTGCCTGCCGACCGCGATCGCGCTGGTCAACGAGTTCAGCCGGCGGGCCGGCCGGGCCACCACGACGGTGATGACCGGCTACCACGTCGGGGCGGTGGCGACCGCGGCCCTGGCGATCGTGGTGATCGAGCCGCTGGGCTGGCGGTGGATGTTCGTGATCGGCGCGCTGCCGGCCCTGGTGCTGGTGCCGTTGATGCTCAAGCACCTGCCGGAGTCCCCGGGCTACCTCGTCGCGCACGGCCGGCGGGCCGAGGCCGAGCAGATCGCCGACGCCTACGGCCTCACCCTCGAACCGGCCGACGCCGCGCCGGAGCCGACGACGGCGGCCACCACCGTGCGGGTCCTCTTCAGCGCCACGTACCTGCGGACGACGCTGGCCATCGGCGTCACGTCGTTCATGGGCCTGCTGCTGGTCTACGGCCTCAACAGCTGGCTGCCCACGATCATGCGCGAGGCCGGCTACGACCTGGGTGCCGCGCTGGCGTTCCTGCTGGCCCTGAACCTCGGCGCGATCGCCGGGTTGCTGGTCGCCGGTCAGGTGGCCGACCGGATCGGGTCCAGGACGGCGGGCATGGCCTGGTTCGCCGCCGGTGCGGTGTTCCTGGCGCTGCTGTCGATCCGGCTGCCCCTGGTGGGCATCTACGTGATGGTCTTCCTGACCGGGTTCTTCGTGTTCAGCGCCCAGGTCCTGGTCTATGCCTTCACCAGCTCCAACCACCCGCCGCACGTCCGGGCCACCGCACTGGGCTGGTCGGCCGGCGTCGGGCGGGTCGGGGCGATCAGCGGGCCCCTGCTGACCGGCGGGCTGGTGACCGCCGGCATCGCCTTCCCGTGGGGCTTCTACCTCTTCGCGGTGGTCGGTGCCCTCGGCGCGCTCGCCTTCGCGGTCACCCGCACCCGCCGCTGATCAGTCGGTGTCGCGGCTGCGGCGGTCCTGCTCGGCGAGGAAGGCCTCGATCTGGTCGGCCATCTCGTCGCCGGTGGGCACCTCGCCGCTGGAGCCCAGCAGCCCGGTGCCCTCGCGGGCGGCGGTGAAGTTGTCGAACTGGGCCTCGAGCTGGGCCACCACAGCGGTGTTCTCCTCGGAGCGGCCGATCTGCTCGTCGATCTCCGAGCGGTGGGTGCGGGCCGCCTCCTCCAGCGTCTCGGTGGGCAGGTGCAGCCCGGTGAGCGTGGCCAGGTGCTCCAGCAGGGTCAGGGAGGCGGCCGGGTAGGTGGCCGAGGCCAGGTAGTGCGGTACGTGGGCGGCCACGCCGAGGGCGTCGACGCCGGCCTCGCCCGCGCGCAGCTCCAGCAGGGCGCCGGCGCTGCCCGGGATCCGCATCTCGCCCCAGTAGACGGGGTAGGAGGCAATCAGGTCCCGCCGGGTGGCGTGCGCGGTGACCGTGACCGGGCGGGTGTGCGGCACCGGCATCGGGATCGCCTGCAGCATCACCATCCGGGTCACCCCGAGGGTCTCGACCAGGCCGAGGACGGCGGTGGTGAACCGCTCCCAGGCGAAGTCCGGCTCGGCGCCGTGCAGCAGCAGGAACGGGGTGCCGCCGTCGTCGTCGACGGCGTAGAGGGTGATCTCCGGGGCGGCGAAGGACTCGTAGTGGTCGCCGGAGAAGGTGATCCGCGGCCGGTGGCCCCGGTAGTCGACCAGGGCGTCGGCGTCGAACTTCGCGACGACCTCGTGCGGCAGGGTGGCCAGCAGGTGCGACCCGGCCAGGGCGCCGGCGTGCGCGGCGTCGTACTCACCGGCCAGGTCGTGCACGAGCACCAGCTCGTCGGCGGCGGTGCGCTCGACCAGCCGCTCGTGGGCGGGCAGCAGTTCGACGAGGTCCTCGGGACGCTGTGGCACGGTCGGGCCCTCCTGGTGGTTCGACGGTTCTCCCCGGATCAGCCCCGGCGGGCCGCGTGGCATTCCCATCGTCCTCGCCTCGCGGCCCGGAGGGGTGACGGGCAGGCTCGTCGGCATGGCGGACGACGGCACCGACGAGCTGGGCGGGCGGCTGGAGCGCCGGATCGAGGAGCTGCTGGACGGGCGGGCGGCGACGTCGTCCATCTGCCCGTCGGACGCCGCGCGGGCCGAGGACCCCGACGACTGGCGGGACCTGATGCCGGCGGCCCGGGACGCCGCGGGCCGGTTGGCGGCCCGCGGCGCGGTGCAGGTGACCCAGCGGGGCGAGGTCGTCGACGTCGCCACCGCCCGCGGGCCCGTGCGGATCCGCCGCCCGCGCTAGTCGCGGACGGGCTCGGCGCTGCGGGTGAGCCGGGCACCCTCGGCGTCGCCGACGAGCTCGGGCACCCGCCCGTCGTCGTCGCGCTCGGGGTGCCGGCCGTCGAGCTGGTCCCGGGCGTAGCGGTAGCCGACGGCCAGCAGCGCGGCGACCGGCACGGCCAGGAAGGCGCCGATGATGCCGGCCAGGCTGGACCCGGCGGTGACGGCCAGGATCACGACGCCGGCGTGCAGCTTGAGGCCCCGGCCCTGCAGGATCGGCTGCAGCACGTTGCCCTCGACCTGCTGGACGACGACCACGATCAGCAGCACCCAGACCGCGGTGCTGAACCCGTTGCTCACCAGGGCGATCAGCACGGCGAAGCCACCGGCCACGAAGGCGCCGATGATCGGGATGAACGCGGCGAAGAAGGTGATGACCGCCAGCGGCAGCACCAGGGGCACGCCGAGGACCAGCAGGCCGATGCCGATGCCCAGGGCGTCGATGAAGCCGACGAGGGCCTGCTGCCGGATGAACTCCGACAGGGTCCGCCAGCTCTGGTGGGAAAGCTCGGCGACGTGCGGGGCGGCGCGCGGTCCGGTCTGCGCGGCCAGCCAGGGCAGGAAGCGCGGGCCGTCCTTGAGGAAGAAGAAGGCCAGCACCAGGGCCAGCACGAGGTTCACCAGGCCGGTGCCGACCGCGCTGGCCCCGGTGAGGGCGAAGTTCGCGATGTCGCCCGCGCTGGACTGCAGCCGGTTGATCGCGTCGTCGACGTACTCGCCGATCTGCTCCTGGCCCAGGTTGAACGGCGGCCCCGACAGCCAGTCCTGCACGCTCTGCAGGCCCGAGCTGACCCCGGTGGCCAGGTCGTTGACCTGGGAGACCACCGGCGGTGCGATGGCCGCGATGATGCCGACGAACGCCGCCAGGAACAGCACGACCGTGGTCAGCGCGGCCAGCGCGGGCGGGAACTTGCCGCGGCGCAGCAGCTTGGTCAGCGGCCACATCACGGTGGAGAACAGCAGCCCGAGGACGACGGGCAGCAGCACCGGCGCCCAGAGCACGCCCAGCACGTACCCGATCACCACGACCGCCCCGGTGACCAGGAGCAACCGCCAGGAGAAGGTCGCCAGCACCTGGGTCGCGGCGCTGAGCCGGGCGGCGCGCTCGGGGCCGGGCACCGGCGCGCTGGTCTCCGAGGGGGGCTCGCCGGAGTCGTCGTGGAAGTCCGCGGGCGGCAGGGCGGACGCTGCGGTGCTGCCCCCGGTGGGTGGGCCGTCGGTGTCCTGCGGGTCGTCGGCCATGGCTTGATCCCAGCACACCCCGGGGGCGCGCACAGGTCGGGAGGGCCCGGCCGCGACGGGCGCGGTGTCGGACCCCCGTCGTAGCGTCCGGGCATGCCGAAGACCGCGACCGCCGACCGCGTCGACCTCGAGGGCCTCGTCGCCTTCCTCCGCCCCCGCCACAAGGCGCTGCTGATGACCCGCCGCGGGGACGGCGAGCCGCAGATCTCGCCGGTCAGCTGCGGGGTGGACGCCGCGGGCCGGATCGTGGTGTCCACCTACCCGCAGCGGGCGAAGACCAGGAACGCCCGGCGCGACGAGCGGGTCACCGTGGTCGTGCTGTCGGATGACTTCGACGGCCCCTGGGTGCAGGTCGACGGCACCGCCGAGGTGCTGGACCTGCCCGAGTCGGTCGAGCCGCTGGTGGAGTACTTCCGGTCGATCAGCGGCGAGCACCCCGACTGGGACGAGTACCGGGCGGCGATGCACCGGCAGGGCAAGTCGCTGATCCGGGTCACCCCGGTGCGGTGGGGGCCGGTCGCGACCGGCGGCTTCCCGCCCGAGCTGGCCGACAAGGATTGAGGCTTGCGCAGGGCTGAGGCAAGCTGTCATGCTTGACGGGTGCCGTTCGTGCTGACCATCGACCAGCGGGGGAGCCGGCGCGGCCCCGACCGGGTGGCCGGCGCCCTCGACGTCCTCGCCGACGTCCCGGTGGTGCTGGGCTTCGAGCGGACGGCCGGCGACGAGTTCCAGGGCGTGCTCGACCGACCGGCCGCCGTGGTCGACGTGCTGGTCAGGCTGGTCCGCGCCGGTGGCTGGAGCGTCGGGATCGGCGCGGGCCCGGTGCAGACCCCCTTGCCGGAGTCGACCCGGGCCGCGACCGGTCCGGCCTTCCTCGCCGCCCGGCGCGCCGTGGACACCGCGAAGACCCGGACGACGCGGCTGGCGGTGCAGGGCGTCGACCAGGAGGCCGCGGCAGACGCGCAGGCCCTGGCGACGGCGCTGGCGGTGCTGCTGCAGCGGCGCAGCCCGCAGGCGTGGGAGGCCATCGACCTGGTCGCCGCCGGCCGGACCCAGGCCGAGGCCGCCGCCGCGCTGGGCATCAGCCGGCAGGCCGTGGGCCAGCGTTTGGCCGCCGCGGCCAACGAGGTCGAGCAGGACCTGCACCCGGTGCTCGCGCGGCTGCTCGGCCGGGCCGAGGGTGGTCGCCGGTGAGCGCCGTCGCCCTCGCGCTGCTGGTGGTGGCCACCGTGCTCGGGGGTCTGGCCGTGCGCCGGGTCGAGGTCGGCCGGGTGCCGCGCAGCCGGGTGCTCGTGGGGGTGCGCGGCGACCGGCGCCGGGGCACCGTGACCGCGGTGGTGCTGGTCGTGCTGGTGGCCGCGGCGGCCGGCGCCGCCTGGGCCGGCGACCCGGCCACCCCGTGGTTGCGCTCCACGGTGGCGCTCGCCGCCGTGGCCGCCGCCGGGCTGGGCGGGGGGCCGGTGGTGACCGCCGTGCTGGCCGCGGCGGACCCGGGCCGTGCGGTCGCCTCGGTCGGCAAGCCCCCCGGTACCGGTCCCGGTGCGGCCGGTGGGCTGGCCGGCGGGGCCGCCGGGGTGGCCGACCCCGACGTGCTGCGCGGCGGTGCCTGGATCGGGGTGCTCGAGCGGCTCGCGCTCACCGCCACCCTGCTGCTGGGCTGGCCCGAGGGTGTGCCGGTGGTGCTGGCGGTGAAGGGCCTGGGCCGGTTCGCCGAGCTCAAGGAGACCCCGGCGGCCGAGCGCTTCATCATCGGCACCCTGACCAGCGTGCTGTGGGCAGGCGCCTGCGCCGGGGTCGCCGTGCTCGCCGCCCGCTGACCCGGGCCGCCCGTCAGTCGGAGAAGACCTCGATCTGGGCGCCCATCTCGACCAGCCGCTCGTAGAGCTGCTCGTAGCCGCGGGCGATGATGTCCACGTTGCGCAGCACCGAGGTGCCCTTGCAGGCCAGCATCGCCAGCAGGATGCAGACCGCGGGGCGCAGGGCCGGCGGGCAGACGATCTCGGCCGCCGACCAGTGCGTCGGGCCGGTGACCAGCACCCGGTGCGGGTCCAGCAGCCGGACGTCGGCACCCAGCCGGGTCAGGTCCGACAGGTGGATGGCCCGGTTGTCGTAGACCCAGTCGTGGATCAGCGTGCCGCCGGTCGCGGTCGCCGCGATGACGGCGAAGAACGGCAGGTTGTCGATGTTGAGCCCAGGGAAGGGCATCGGGTGCACCTTGTCGATCGGCGCCTTGAGCTCCGAGGGGTGGATGGTCACGTCGACCAGCCGGGTGCGGCCGTTCTCGGCCGGGTACTCCGCGGACAGGTCGTAGCGCAGGCCCATCTCGCCCAGGATCGCCAGCTCGATCTCCAGGAACTCGATCGGCGCCCGGCACACGGTCAGCTCCGACCCGGTCACGATGCCCGCGGTCAGCAGGCTCATCGCCTCGACCGGGTCCTCGCTGGGGGTGTAGTCGACCTCGGCGTCGAGCTGGGTGCGCCCGTGCACGACCAGGGTGGTGGTGCCGAAGCCGTCGATCCGGACGCCGAGCAGCTCCAGGTACAGGCAGAGGTCCTGGACCATGTAGTTCGAGCTGGCGTTCCGGATCGTCGTCCGGCCGTCGTGCCGGGCCGCGGCCAGCAGCGCGTTCTCGGTGACGGTGTCCCCGCGCTCGGTCAGCACGATGGTGCGGTCGCGGGCCTCGGGCTCGGTGACGGTGGCCTGGTACTCCCCGGCGTGCGCCTCGATCTCCAGCCCGAAGTGCCGCAGCGCGATCATGTGCGGCTCGATCGTGCGGGTGCCCAGGTCGCAGCCGCCGGCGTAGGGCAGCCGGAACTCCGGCTCCCGGTGGATCAGCGGGCCCAGGAACATGATGATGCTGCGGGTCCGGCGGGCCGCGTCGGCGTCGATGGCGGCCAGGTCGAGGGCCTCGGGGACGACGATGGTCAGGTCCCGGCCGGCGGTGTCCCAGGTCGCCTGGACGCCGATGGAGCGCAGCACGTCCAGGATCCGCTCGACCTCGACGATCCGGGCCACGTTGCGCAGGGTGGTGGTGCCCCGGTTCAGCAGCGAGGCGCACAGCAGGGCGACCGCGGCGTTCTTGCTGCTCTTCACCGTCACCGACCCGGACAGCGCACCGCCGCCGGTGACCCGCAGGTGGGTGGGCCCGCCGCGGCCGACGGTGATCAGCTCGCTGTCCAGCGCGGCGGACAGCCGGCCCAGCAGCTCCAGGGTGAGGTTCTGCGCGCCCTGCTCGATCCGGGCGACGGCGCTCTGGCTGGTGCCCAGCCGCTCGGCGAGCTGGGTCTGCGTCAGGCCGTGGTGCCGGCGGGCATCGCGCACCAGGCTGCCGATCTGGCGCAGGGACTGACCGGTGGCTTCTTCGGTGAGGGACATCGGGGGCGACGATATCTCAGTTGTGAGATGGCTGCGGATCATCGGCGGTGGGGGTAGGAACGTCCCGTGTGCCACGACCACGACAGCCGCCCGCCCGCCGCCCCGCGCCCCGCCGGTGACGTCGTCGAGCGCGGGACCCTGACCCTCACCTCGGCCGACGGGAACACCTTCGCCGCGGCCTACGCGGCCCCCGTGCACCCCGCCGGGGTGGGGGTGGTCGTGCTGCCCGACGTCCGCGGCCTGCACCCGTACTACGTGGCCCTGGCCGAGCGGTTCGCCGAGGCCGGCCTGCCCGTCGTCGCGCTGGACTGGTTCGGCCGCACCGCCGGGCTGCCGGCCACCGGCACCCGCGAGGAGGACTTCGACTGGGCGGCGCACGTGCCGCAGCTGACCGACGCCGGGGTGGACGCCGACGTCGCCGCCGCGGTCGGGTACCTGCGGCAGCGCAGCTCCGCCGACCTGCCGGTGGTCACGGTCGGGTTCTGCCTGGGCGGCAGCCACTCCTGGCGGCTGTCCGGCGGCGGCGCGGACCTGGCCGGCTGCGCGGGCTTCTACGGCAAGCCCGAGCGGGTCGGGGACGCCGCCGACCGGGCCGTGCTGCCCACGGTCATGCTCATCGGCGGCGCGGACTCGGCCACCCCGGTCGAGGACCAGCTGGCGCTGGCCGACCGCATGCGGGCCGCGGGGGCCGACGTCGACGCGGTGGTCTACGACGGCGCCCCGCACTCCTTCTTCGACCGGGGGTTCGCCGAGTGGGCGGGCGCCTGCGACGACGCCTGGGAGCACGTGCTCGCGCTGACCGAGCGGGTGGCGCGCTGAGCGCCGTCGTCCCCGAGGCGCCCGACCACCTGCAGGCCGACTGCACGCGCTGCGCGGCGCTGTGCTGCGTCGTGCCGGCGTTCTCCCGCGGTGCGGACTTCGCCCTGGACAAGCCGGCCGGGACGCCGTGCCCGAACCTGACCGCCGACGACCGCTGCGGGGTGCACGACCGGCTGCGCCCGCTGGGGTTCCCCGGCTGCGTGGTCTACGACTGCTTCGGGGCCGGCCAGCACGTCACCGGCGCGGTGTTCCCGGGCCTGGACCGGCGCGACCGCACGGCCCTGCACCAGGTGTCGACGGTGTTCCCGGTCGTGCGGGCGCTGCAGGAGCTGCGCTGGCTGGTCCGGGCCGCCCGCGCGCTCGAGCTGCCCGCCGGGCTCGCCGCCGAGCTGGCCGCGGCGGAGGAGGACCTGGCCACCCGGGTGGCCCGGTCGGCCGCCGAGCTGCGCGGCACCGACGTCGACGCCGTCCGGGGCAGGGTGAACGGGCCGCTGACCCGGGCCGGGGCGCACGCCCGCCGGTCGGTCCGCCGTCCCCGGGACCTGCGCGGCGCCGACCTGGTCGGCGCGGACCTGCGGGGTGCCGACCTGCGCGGTGCCGTGCTGCGCGGGGCGGTCCTGCTCGGTGCCGACCTGCGCCGGGCCGACCTGGGGCTGGCCGACCTGACCGGTGCCGACACCCGCGGGGCCCGGCTGGAGGGCGCGGACCTGCGGCGCTCGCTGTTCGTCACCCCGGCGCAGCTGGAGGCCGCCCGGGGCGACGCGGCCACCCGGCTCGACGACGGGGTCGCCCGACCCGCGCACTGGACCACCGGTGCCTAGGCTCGGCCGGTGACCTCCCCGGTGGACCCCGACGTCGTCGCGCTCGCCGAGCACGTCTTCGACCTGGCCCGCAGCGGCGGCACCGACGAGCTGCTCGCCTGCCTGGACGCCGGGGTCCCGGCCAACCTGACCAACGGCAAGGGCGACACGCTGTTGGTGCTGGCCGCCTACCACGACCACCCGGGCACGGTGGCCGCCCTGCTCGACCGCGGCGCAGACCACGGCCGGGTCAACGACCGGGGCCAGACGGCGCTCGCCGCCGCGGTGTTCCGCCGGTCGGTGCCGTCGGTGACCGCGCTGCTGGCCGCCGGTGCGGACCCCGCGGACGGGTCACCCGACGCCCGGGCCACCGCGGCCTTCTTCGGCCTCGACGAGATGGCCGCCCTGCTGGACCGGCCGCCGGCATGAGGCTGGAGTCGGTGGACGGCGCGGTGCTGGACCTGCGCGTGCTCCGCCGGCAGACCCTCGAGGTCCGGGCGGTCGAGCTGGACCGGCCGGACTGGACGCAGACCCTGCTGCTCGTGCGCGGCGAGGTGCGCACCGCCGACGGCCGGCAGTGGGTGTTCCGCGAGCCCTGCCTGACCCCGTGGGACGGCCACCGGCTGGCCGGCTGGCTGCACGCCGTGGCCGACCGGCCCGACGGCGTGCTGGGGGAGGGGCTGGTCTTCACCGACCCGTCGCTGTCCTGGGTGCTGGACGCCGCCCGGGAGGACCGCCGGCTGCTGCGGGTGCACCTGTCCGGGCCGGCGGCCTGGACCGACCCGGCGACCGGGTCGCGGCTGGGCGGCGGGGTGCCGCTGGACGTCGACGTGGACGCCCTCACCGTGGCGGCCCGGGACTGGGCCGCCACGGTGTCGGCGGGGGACTAGCGGGACCGGACCAGCCGGCGGAGGAGCAGGACGGCGGCCGCGGCGCCGAGCAGCAGGCCGGGGCGCAGCCGCAGCCCGGTGGAGACGGTCGCCGCCACGGTGCGCACGGACCCCGGCCGGACGGCGGGGGACCCGGTGAGCACCCGCCCGGTCGGGGAAGAGACGCCGGCCCCGAGCTCGGCGATCCGGCCGCGCGGACCGGTGACGTCCAGGTGCAGCCCCTGCGCGGCGAGCACCCCGGCGAGCTCGCCGAGGGCTCCGGGACCGCGGCGCACGGTGACGCCGGCCGGACAGGGGATCCCGGCCGCCGCCCGCCACAGGGCCACCGGGTCCGACGCGTCGAGCACCAGGCGGGTGCCGTCGCCGGTCAGCCGGGCGGTGAGCCCGCCCGACTCCAGGGTGAGGTCGGCCCGGACGGCGAGCGGGCCGGTGGTCATCCCTGGGAGACGCCCTCGGCGGTGGTGATGCGCAGGGTGCCGTTGAGCTTCCAGGTCGCGCGGGGCGCGTCGGCGCCGATCTCGCGGGGCACCTCGACGGTCATGTCGACGAACTCGTAGTTGATGGCCGCACCCTTGCCGGTGAGGTAGGACCACATCTCCTTGCCCAGGTCGGCGAAGGTGCGGGTCTCGGTGGTGTCGCTCGGAGAGGTCATGCCGACCTGATGTCCGCCCAGCGCCACCAGCAAACACCGTTTACGCAGTTCTCTGCGTCGCGTAGCGTGGGAGCTCCCAGATCGGGGTGCACTCCCCACCGCGCCGTCGTCCGGCGCAGTCAGGTCGTCCGCGTTGAGCACCCTCCCGACCACGACCGACACCCCCAGCAACACCCCCACCGCCACCCACGCCGAGGACCCGGGCCAGGCGCTCTGCCCGGTGTGCCCGCACCCGCTGTCGGCCCACGACCGCATCTCCGCCCGGTACTGCGCGGCCAGCGCCGACCAGGTCGCCCGCGGTGTGCTGACCAACCCGGGGTGCAGCTGCCCCACGGGACAGCAGAACACCTAGCCGCAGCGGGCCAGCAGGATCGCGTACTCGAACACCCGGCCCTCGCGCTCGACGGGGAGCACCAGCTGCTCGACGTCCCGGGTGCCCGGGGTGTCGGCCAGCCGCTCGAGCAGCGCCGGGGCCGGGTCGGCCGACCAGATGGCCAGCACCCCGCCCGGGCGCAGGGCGGCCAGCGCCCGGGTCAGCCCGGCCGTCCCGTAGAGGCCGGCGTTCGAGCCGTGCACCAGGAACTCGGGTCCGTTGTCCACGTCGAGCAGGACGACGTCGTACCGGCCCGGGGTGAACGCGCAGGCGACGTCGCCGGCCACCAGGTCCAGCCGGGGGTCCGCGGTGCTCCGCAGCCCCGGCAGCAGCCCGTCGGCGGCCCAGCCCAGCAGGGCGTCCTCGAGCTCCACCACGACCACCTCGGCCACCCCGGGGGAGCGCAGCACCGCCGCGGTGGTCCAGCCCAGGCCGAGCCCGCCGACCAGCACGGCCAGCTCGGCGCCGTCCACCCGGGCCAGCGCCTCGGTGGCCAGCGCGCGCTCGGTGGAGGTGTCCACGTCGTCCATCGCGAACACGCCGTCCACCACGAGCTCGGTCACGACCGCGCCGTCGTCGTCGGTCCGGCGCCACAGCGCGACCTCGCCGTGCGGCCCGCTGACCCGTCCCAGTTCCTCCCGCACCGGGTCGATCCTGCCGGGGCGGGAATGCCGTGTCGACGAGTGGTGTCATCGTGAGGCGTGAACTCCCGCCGCGCCTACGTCGTCTGGGTGGTCGGGCTGCTCGCCTACGCGGTCGCGGTCTTCCAGCGCGCCTCGCTGGGCGTGGCCGCCGTCGACGCCCAGGAGCGGTTCTCCGCCGGGGCGTCCGCGGTCAGCCTGTTCCTGGTCCTGCAGCTGGCCGTCTACGCCGGGTTGCAGGTGCCGGTCGGCATCGCCCTGGACCGCTTCGGCTCCCGCACGATGGTCGCCGCCGGAGCGCTGACCATGGCCGCCGGGCAGCTGCTGCTGGCCCACGCCACCGACGTGCCGACCGCGATCGCCGCCCGGGTGCTGGTGGGGGCCGGGGACGCGATGACGTTCATCAGCGTGCTGCGGGTGGTCACGCTGTGGTTCTCCGGGCCCACCGTCCCGGTGATCACCCAGCTCACCGGCATCCTCGGCCAGGTGGGCCAGATCGCGGCGGCCTACCCGCTGGTCCTCGCCCTGCACCACACCTCCTGGACGGCGACCTTCACCGGCGCCGCGGCGCTGGGGGTGCTGGTCGTCGTCCTGGTGGTCGCCGCGCTCAAGGACGCCCCGCCCGGCACCCCGGTGGCGCCGGTGGCCGGCTGGGCCGAGATCCGGGAGAACGTGGCCGGCGCCTGGCACGAGTCGGGCACCCGGATCGGGCTGTACACCCACCTGGTCACCCAGTTCTCCGGCACCGTGTTCGCGCTGCTGTGGGGCTACCCGTTCCTGGTGCTGGGCCAGGGGCTGTCCGCCGGCACCGCGGCCGGGCTGCTCACCCTGCTGGTCGTGGTGGGCATGGGCGTCGGCCCGCTGCTGGGCGCCCTGTGCGGGCGCTGGCCGCTGCGCCGGTCGGCCCTGGTGTTCGGCATCTCCGGGGCCACCATCACCGCCTGGACCGTCGTCCTGCTGTGGCCGGGCCGGGCCCCGCTCTGGCTGCTCGTGGTGCTGGTCGTCGTGCTGGCCACCAACGGGCCGGGCTCGATGATCGGCTTCGACTACGCCCGCACCTGGAACCCGGTGCACCGGCTGGGCAGCGCCACCGGTGTGGTGAACATCGGCGGGTTCGTCGCCTCGCTGCTGACCGTCCTGGCCGTCGGGGCGGTGCTCGACGCGCTCACCCCGGGCGCCTCCACCGACTACGACCTGGGCTCGTTCAAGGCCGCCTTCGCCGTCCAGTACCTGTTCTGGGCGATCGGGCTGGCCGGGGTGCTCACCCACCGCCGGCGGCTGCGCGACCGCCTGGCCGGGGACGGCGTCGTCCTCACCCCGCTGTACACCGCGATGGCCAGCCGCATGCGGCGCCGGTGAGCGTGCCCGCCGGGTTCTTCGCGCGGCACACCCGGCTGGTGCGCCCGCCGCTGGTGCCCGAGGTGGCGCTGCACCTGGCCGACGACGTCGCCGTCCTGTGGCAGGCCATGGAGGACCAGGGCCGGGTGGACGGCGTCCCGGGCCCGGGGGAGGCCTCGCCGTTCTGGGCGGCCGCCTGGGTCGGCGGGCAGGGGCTGGCCCGGTACGTGCTGGACACCCCCGGGCTGGTCGCCGGGCGCACGGTGCTGGACCTGGGCGCCGGCAGCGGCCTGGTCGCGATCGCGGCCGCCCTGGCCGGTGCGGAGCGGGTGCTGGCCAGCGACGTGGACCCGTACGCGCTGGCGGTGATGCCGCTCAACGCAGCCGCCAACGGCGTCGCGGTGGTCGAGCCGGTGGGCGACGTGCTGGACGACGACCTGCCGGAGGTGGACGTGGTGCTGGCCGGCGATGTGTTCTACGACCTGCGGATGGCCGACCGGGTCCGGCCGTGGCTGTTCACCGCCTGGGCGCGGGGGGCCGCCGTCCTGGTCGGCGACCCCGGCCGGTCCCAGCTGCCCGACGGGTTGCGGGAGGTCGCCGGGTACGACGTCCCCGACTCCGGGGTGGACGTCGCGCGCCGCACCACGGTGTGGCGACTGCCCTGAGCCGAACAACACCTGTGGAACTCGACCCCGCCGCTTGTGTTCTTCTGTCACGGACTCGTAACGTGGGCTTGTCCGGTCGGCCGCACCTCCCTCCCCGGGAGACCGCACCGGACGCCGCTGAGTCACCGTCGGGGCAGCGCAGCCCACGGCACCAGGTGAATCGGGGACCCACCGCAGCACTGGGGTGAATCCGCCCGACCCGCTCCCGCGGGCCGAGCGGTAGGGCGTCTTCCTGCCCGAATCCGTCAGCTAACCCGGTAGGCGGCAGCACCGACCGACGTGGTCCGTGCACCCGGAAGACGAGGACCAGCCCCGCCCGCATGAGCGCACGCCATTCCGCACGACCCGCCGGCCGCGACGGCCAGCAGCCCCTCCTCCGCGTCGGCACCATCACCGCCGAGTTCGAGGTGGTCCGCTCCGCCGAGGAGACGGTCGCCGCCGTCGCCCGCGGACGCCACCGCCTGGCCCCGGTCCGCCGTCCGGCGGTGTACCTGGCCGCGGCCGCCGCCGGCGCCGTCCTGGTCAACGTCCTGGTGGGCGGTGGACCCGCCGCCGAGGCCGACACCACGACCGAGCCCGCCGCGCAGGCCGTCAGCGTGGCCCAGCAGCTGGGCATCACCGCACCGGCCGACAGCACCGAGGCGGCCACCGAGCTGTCCGGGCACCTGCAGGAGCTGGCCGCCAGCCGCGCGCAGCGCGAGACCGACGAGGCCACCGCCGCCCAGGTGCAGGCCGCCGCCGACCAGGCCGCCGCCGACGCGCAGGCCGCCGCGGCCGCGCAGGCCGCCGCCGAGGCCGCGGCCGCCGCCCAGGCGCAGGCCGCCGCCGACGCCGAGGCCGCCGCGGAGAACGCCACCACGTCGGACTTCCACGACTACGCCCTCGCCCAGCTGGACGGCGACGCGAGCCAGTTCTCCTGCCTGCAGAACCTGTGGGGCCGGGAGTCGGGCTGGAACCCCGACGCGCAGAACCCCACCTCCACCGCCTACGGCATCCCGCAGTTCCTGAACTCCACCTGGGCCGGCACCGGGATCGCCAAGACCTCCAACGGGTTCCGGCAGATCGACGCCGGGCTGATCTACCTGGAGGAGCGCTACGGCTCGCCGTGCGGCGGCTGGGCGCAGTCGGAGGCCGTCGGCTGGTACTGAGTTTCCGCCCCCGGGGGCTCGGGGAACCGGGTCCCCATGGCTGAACTCACCGGCAAGACCATCGCGCTGCTCGCCGCCAAGGGCGTCGAGTCGATCGAGCTCGAGGAGCCCCGCAAGGCCGTCGAGGCCGCCGGGGCGACCGTGCACCTGCTGTCGGTGCCCGACGGGGTCGAGGACGGCCGCGTGCAGGGCGTGGACGGCGACATCCACCCCGGGGCGACCTACCAGGTCGACCACCTGGTGGCCGACGTGTCCGCGGCCGACTACGACGGGCTGCTGCTGCCCGGCGGCGCGGTCAACCCCGACACCCTGCGGCAGGACCAGGGCGCGCTGGCCTTCGTCTCGGCGTTCTTCGACGCCGGCAAGCCGGTGGCCGCGATCTGCCACGCGCCCTGGACGCTGCTGGAGGCCGGGGTGCTGGAGGGCCGCACGCTGACCTCCTACCCGAGCATCCGCGGCGACCTCCGCCGGGGCGGCGCGACGGTGGTCGACGAGGAGGTCTGCCGGGACGGCAACCTGGTCACCAGCCGGAACCCCGACGACGTCCCGGCCTTCTCGCGGGCCGCCGTGGAGCTGTTCGCCGGCGCCTGACGGACGGCTGACCAGGGGTCGCGCGGGCCCCGGCTGTGCACGACCGAGGTGCACCCGTCAGACTTGCAGGGTTTGCAACCCCCTGGGAGGACGGTCCACCGTGGCCAAGCACCGCGCCAGCCAGACCGGCGAGACCGATTTCGACGACGCCACCACGGCGCTGGCCGACGTGTCCGGCGAGTACGCCGTTGACCTCGCGCACACCCGGATCGGCTTCCGGGCCCGGCACGCGATGGTGACCACGGTGCGCGGCACCTTCACCGAGTTCGAGGGCAGCGCGCACCTGGACACCGCCGACCCCACGGCCAGCCGGGTCGAGCTGCGGATCGACGCCGGCAGCCTGGACACCGGTCAGGCCGACCGGGACGCCCACCTGCGGTCGGCGGACTTCCTCGACGTCGAGCAGTTCCCCGAGATCACCTTCGTGTCCACCGGGGTCGAGCAGACCGACGACGACGAGTACACCGTCACCGGCGACGTGACGATCAAGGGCCAGACCCGCTCGGTGGCCGTGGACTTCACGCTCACCGGCAGCGCGCTGGACCCCTTCGGCAACACCCGGGTCGGCTTCGAGGGCGCCCTGGCGCTCAAGCGCAGCGAGTGGGGCCTGGTCTGGAACGCCGCGCTGGAGACCGGCGGCGTCCTGGTCAGCGACAAGGTCCAGCTCGAGTTCGACGTCTCGATCATCAAGCAGGCCTGAGCACGTCACCGTACCGCCCAGCAAGGGAGCCCTTGCGCAACGGATCCGTCGAGGACGTTGCGCAAGGGCTCCCTTGCTCGTGCAGCAGGGGTTACGGCAGGGCTTCGACGGTCCCCGCGTCGATCCGCTCCGCCAGCCGGCCGGTCGCCCAGGCGCCGTCGCCGAGCAGGTGGTCGATGGCGGTCAGCCGCGAGGTGTAGTGCCCCACGGAGTACTCGGCGGTGACGCCGATCCCGCCGTGCAGCTGGATGGCCTCCTTGCCGATGTGCCGGCCGG
The DNA here is from genome assembly GCF_037083865.1 of Klenkia terrae. Lineage (NCBI taxonomy): Bacteria > Bacillati > Actinomycetota > Actinomycetes > Geodermatophilales > Geodermatophilaceae > Klenkia > Klenkia terrae. The sequence continues at coordinate 22,769 of NZ_JBAPLV010000034.1, forward strand.
CCTTCGACGTCTGCAGCCGGGCCCGGTCGGCGGCGGCGAGCACGGCCTCGGGGGAGGACCCCTCGGCGTCGAGCACCATCGTCGCCCACAGCGCGATGCTGCGGACCAGCTCCAGGGACACGTACATGTCCGCGGCGCGGAAGGTGAGCGCCTGGAACTTGCTCAGCGGGACGCCGAACTGCTTGCGCGTCTTGAGGTACTCGCTGGTGGTGGTCAGCGCGGTCTGCATCGCACCGACCGCCTCGTGCGCGTAGGCCACGGTGGCCCGGGCGAGGGCCAGCTCGACGTCGGCGGTGCGGTCGGCCGTGCCCTCGCCGAGCAGCTCCGCGGGGGTGCCGTCGAGGGTCACCCGGGCGGCCCGGGTGCCGTCGTGGGTGCGGTAGCCCGTGCGGGTCAGCCCGGCGGCGTCGGCGCGGACGACGAACAGCGCCGTCCCGCCCTCGACCGCCGCGGACACCACGAGGACGTCGGCGCGGGCACCCGAGGGCACCGGCTCCTTGACCCCGGTGAGGGTCCAGCCGTCGGCGCCCTGGGCGGCGGTGACGCCGGTGGCGGTGGGGGTCCAGCGGCTGCCCGGCTCGGCGTGGGCGAAGACCACCAGCGAGGCGCCCTCGGCCAGCGGGCCGAGCAGCTCGGCGCGCTGCTCCGCGGTGCCGACGGCGGCGACGAGGCCACCGGCCAGCACGACGGACTCGACGAACGGCTCGGGGGCGAGCACCTTGCCGATCTCGGTGGCCACCAGGGCCACCTCGGCCTGGCCGGCGCCCATGCCGCCGTCCTCCTCGGCGAAGGGCAGACCCAGCACGCCCATCTCGGCCAGCTGGGACCAGGTCTTCTCGTCGAAGCCCGGCTCGTCCTTGGTCACGGCCCGGCGCTTCTCCGGGTCGTAGGCCCGCTGCAGCAGCCCGGCGACGGCCTCGCGGAGGGCGTGCTGCTCGGTGTCGAAGGTGAAGTCCATGTCAGATCACAACCCCAGGATCGTGCCGGCGATGATGGTGCGCTGCACCTCGTTGGAGCCTCCGTAGATGGAGACCTTCCGGTAGTTGAGGAACTCCGGGGTGGCCGACCGCGCCCACTCGGGGACGTCGGTGGCCTCGTCGTCGGCGAACGACGCCAGCGACAGCGGGCCGGCGATGTCGACGATCAGCTCGGTCGCGGCCTGCTGCAGCTCCGAGCCGCGCAGCTTCAGCACCGACGACGCCGGGTTCGGCTTGCCGTCGCTGGAGTTGGACACCACCCGCAGGGCGGTGAGCTCCAGGGCCAGCAGCTCGGTCTCGAGCTCGGCGATGCGGGCGCGCATCGAGGGGTCCTCGATCAGCGGGCGGCCACCGGAGGTGATCTGCGTGGCGTGGGCCTTGGCGTCGACCAGCATCCGCTTGGTCGCACCGACCCGGGCGATGCCGACGCGCTCGTTGCCGAGCAGGAACTTGGCGTAGTCCCAGCCGCGGTTCTCCTCGCCGATCAGGTTCTCCGCGGGCACCCGGACGTCCTCGAAGAAGACCTCGTTGACCTCGAAGCCGCCGTCCAGCAGCTCGATCGGGCGCAAGGTCACCCCGGGGGTGTCCATGGGGAAGACCAGCAGCGAGATGCCCCGCTGCTTCTTCTCGGCACCCGGGTCGGTGCGGCAGAGGCAGAAGATCCAGTCGGCGTGCTGGCCCAGCGTGGTCCAGGTCTTCTGGCCGTTGACCACCCAGTCCTCGCCGTCGCGGACGGCGGCGGTGCGCAGGCTGGCCAGGTCCGAGCCGGCGTCGGGCTCGGAGAAGCCCTGGCACCACCAGATGTCGAGGTTGGCGGTCTCGGGCAGGAACCGCTCCTTCTGCTCCTGGTTGCCGAAGGCGGCGATGACCGGCCCGATCATGGAGGCGTTGAACGCCAGGGGCTCGGGGACGGCGGCCAGCTGCATCTCCTCGCGCCAGATGTGGCGCTGCAGCGGCGTCCAGTCCCGGCCACCCCACTCGGCGGGCCAGTGCGGGACGGCGAGGCCGGCAGCGTTGAGGATCTGCTGCACCTCGACGTACTGCTCCTTGGTGACGTCGCGGTGGGCGGCGACGTCGTCCCGGATGGACTGCGGGACCTGCGTGGTGAAGAACGTGCGCATCTCGTCCCGGAACGCCTGGTCCTCGGGCGACAGGTGCAACTGCATGGACGACCCTCTCTCCTCCGGCGGCGACCGTGCCAGCCGTGGCCCCGACGATCCCATACCTACTACTGACCGGTAACCGGGGATCAGTACACGGCCACCCCGGGCGTGCCGCCGCCCACCGCCACCGCGTCGCCGGTGATGGCCACGCTGCGCGGGGAGCAGAGGAACGCCACCACGTCGGCGACCTCCGCGGCCGTGACCAGCCGGCCGATCCGGGTGGCGGCGGGGGCGGCGGCGACGTCGGCCGGCGTGCGCTCGGTGACGGTGCGGCCCGGGTGCACGACGGTCACGTTCACCCCCGACGGCCCCAGCTCCTCGGCCAGGTTCGCCGTCATCGCGGCCACCGCGACGTTGCGGACGGTGCCGACCAGGTTGCCGGTGGCCCGCGCGTTGAGCCCGCTGACGTTGACGATCCGGCCCCAGCCCTGGGCCACCATGTGCGGTGCCGCGGCCCGCGCGGTGCGCAGGTAGCCGAGCACCTTGGTCTCGACCTCGTCGCGCAGGGCGTCGTCGGGCAGGTCGGCCAGCGCCGGGACCGGTGCCGTGGACGCCGGCCGGGCAGCGGCGTTGACCAGGACGTCCACCCCGCCCCACGCCTGCACCACCGCGGCCACCGCGGCCCGCACGGCGGCGTCGTCGGTGGTGTCGGCCGGCACGACCAGCGACTCCCCGGGCAGCTCGGCGGCCACCGCCTCCAGGTCCTCGCGGGACCGGGCCAGCAGCGCGACCCGGGCCCCCTCCTGCGCCAGCCGCACCGCGACGGCCTTCCCGATGCCGCGCCCGGCGCCGGTGACCAGCGCCCGCTTCCCGCTCAGCTGCAGGTCCATGCCGCCACGCTAGGAGCGCCCGGCGGTGCGGGCCACCTCACCCGGGCGGGGGACACCGGTGCCGCCGGGCTCCAGGGGCGCCCGCGGGGTGCCGAGACCGGATCCGTGAGCCTCCCCGTCGTCGTCCCCGCACCCGGGGTGCCCGGGCCGCGGACGACGTCCCCGGCGCGGGTCGGGGCGCTGGACTCGGCCCGGGTCAGCCGGGCGGTCGTGCACGCGGCGTCGGTCCGCGTCGACGTGGCCATCCTGGTCGTCACCGCCGACGGCGACGGCGCGCGGATCCGCTGGGCCAACACCGGGGTGGAGCGACTGCTCGGGTACGCCGCGGCCGACCTGGTGGGCACCACGGTGGAGGCGCTGTTCCCGCGCCCCCCGCTGGGCGGCACCGGGGCCCTGCTGCGCCGCGAGCGCTCGGTCACCCTGGAGCTCCTGGCCCGGGACCGCACCGGCTCGCTGGTCGAGCTGGCCGTCGTCACCACGCCGTCCACCGAGGGCGGGGTCTGGACGGTCTCCGCCCAGCACGCCCGCAGCGACGCCGAGCGCGCGCTGGCCGACTCCGCCGCCGCCCACGAGCGCCGGTTCACCACGCTGACCCAGCGCTCGCCGATGCCGACCCTGCTGTCCGAGCAGGGCCTGCGGCTGGCGCACGTCAACGACGCGTTCTGCCGGCTGACCGGTCGCCAGGCCGAGGAGCTGCTGGGCACCGGCTGGCTGGCCAGCGTGCACCCCGACGACGTCGACGCCGTCGTGGGCCTCGCCGCCGAGGTGCTCGAGGGCGGGTCCGGGGACATCCGGGCCCGGCTGCTGTGCGGCCCGGACGACGAGCGCAGCACGCTCATCCGCTTCTCCCACCTGCACACCCCCGACCTGGGCAGCGGCTTCGTGGCCACCGTCGAGGACGTCACCGAGCGGCTGGCCTTCGAGGCGCAGCTGGCCCACCAGGCCACCCACGACCCGCTCACCGGCCTGCCCAACCGGGCCCGGCTGTCCACCTACGTGGCCGAGCGCTTCCTGCCCGGCACCCGGGACGGCCTGGGCTGCCTGTTCCTCGACATCGACGACTTCAAGGTGGTCAACGACTCCCTCGGGCACGCCGCCGGCGACCAGCTCCTGGTCCAGGTGGCCCGGCGGCTGCGCGCCGCCGTCCGGCCCACGGACCTCGTGGTGCGCTTCGGCGGCGACGAGTTCGTGGTGGTCTGCGAGGACGTCGACGAGGACGACGTCGTCGCGCTGGGCCGGCGGATCTCCGTCGAGCTCGCCCGCCCGGTGCAGCTGGGCGGGGTGGGGGTCAACGTGCGCGTCAGCGTCGGGGTCACCGTGCAGACCCCGGCCCACCTCACCGCCGACGAGCTCGTCCGCGACTGCGACATCGCCATGTACCAGGCCAAGGCCGACGGCAAGGGCCGCGTCTCCGTGCTGGACCAGGCCTCCCGCGAGGAGGCCCGCGACAAGCTGCGGCTGGTCGCCGACCTGCGCGCGGCCATCGACGGCGGCCAGCTGACCCTGGCCTACCAGCCGGTGGTGGCGGCCGCGACGCTCGTGCCGGTCGGCCTGGAGGCCCTGGCCCGCTGGACCCACCCCACCCGGGGCGCGGTCGGGCCCGACGTCTTCGTCCCGCTGGCCGAGGAGAGCGGGCTGGTCGACGCCCTCGGCAGCTACGTCCTGGAGGAGGCCTGCCGGCAGATCGCCGCCTGGGACGCCGAGCTGGGGGTGGCCGCGCCCCGCACCGTGAACGTCAACGTGTCGGCGCTGCAGCTCGACGAGCACCTGCCCTCGCTGGTGGCCACCACCCTGTCCCGGCACGGCGTGGGCGCCGAGCGGATCTGCCTGGAGGTCACCGAGTCCGCGCTCATGCGCAACGCCGACCAGGCCCGCGCCGTGCTCGACCAGCTCCGCGAGCTGGGCGTCACCATCGCCGTCGACGACTTCGGCACCGGCTACTCGTCGCTGGCGCAGCTGCGCCGGCTGCCGGTGGACCGGCTCAAGATCGACCGGTCCTTCGTGGCCGAGCTGTCCGAGGGGCACCCGGAGATCACCGGCGCGATCGTCGCGCTGGCCGCGGGGCTCGGGCTGGACAGCGTGGCGGAGGGGGTCGAGGACGTGGCACAGGTCCGGGCACTGGTCGAGCTGGGCGCGACCCACCTGCAGGGCTTCGGGATCGCCCGCCCGATGACCGGGGCGGCCGCGACCGCCTGGTTCGCCGAGCGTGCCCGGTGACCGCGCCCCTGGTCGCCTCGGACGACGTCGTGCTGGACGACGACGAGGTGGCCGAGCCCGAGGACGGCGTCGACGACGTCCTGCTCCCGGGCGCGACCTTCGACGCCCACGCGGTGCTGGCGAGCATCGACACCATGGCCGCCCAGCGCCCGGTGGCCGCGCAGATCGTGGCCCTCACCCACGCCGACGACGCCGGCGCGAAGGACCTCTCCCGCCTGCTGGCCGCCGACGCGGCCCTCACCGGCCGCGTGCTCAAGCTGGCCAACTCGGCCTACTACGGGCTGCGCGGGCGGGTCTCCTCGCTGCAGTTCGCCGTCACGGTGGTCGGGTTCGCCACGGTCCGGTCGATGGCCACCGTGGCGCTCACCAGCACCGACCAGATGACCCTGCCCGCGGAGCACTGGACCACCAGCACCCACCTGGCCCTGGCCTGCTCGACGCTGGCCCCCCGGATGGGGCACCGCGCCGCGGACGCCCTGTGCATGGGCCTGCTGGCCCAGCTGGGGGCGGCCCTGCTGCACCACCACGACCCGCAGGGCTACGGCGAGCTGACCGCCGCGCACCGGTCGGCCGTCGACCGCCGCGAGGCCGAGGTGGAGCGCTACGGCGTGCACGCCGTCGAGTTGACCGCCGCCGCCATGCGCCAGTGGGGCTTCCCGAGCACCATGGTCGCGCCGCTGGACCAGCTGCACGACCCGACGTCGGTGGACGGCGGGCTGCTGCGCGGGGCCTTCGAGGTCACCGAGCGGCTGGTCGTGAAGGGCCACCGGCCGGTGCCCATCCACCGGCTCACCTGCGACCGGGTGCGCGAGGTGGACGTCGTCCCCGTGCTGACCCAGGTCCGCACCGAGGCCGCCGACCTCCGCCGCGCCCTGGAGGGCTGACCGGCCACGCCCACGACGGGTGCTGGGCGCCGGGCGGGGGGACCATGGAGTCGTGTTCGAGATCGACGAGATGGCCCTGCTGACCCGCGAGGTGCTCCGCGAGCGGGGTGCCGCGCTGATCGCCGAGGCGTGCGCCTGGGCGGTGGGCACCGGCGACCGGCCGCACCGGACGCACCGCCGCGGCCGGCTGGTCACGACCGGGACCACCGTGGGGGTGCGGGCCGAGAACGGGCAGCTGCTGGGCGACGAGGAGGTCGGCCGGCTGGACCTCGCCGACGCCGCACCCGGCACGTTCCGGGACGCGCTGAACATGGCCGACGCCGAGGGCGGCCTGCTGGCCGACCGGTTCGACGTCGAGGTGCTGGAGCCGTTCGTGCTGGCCACCTGCGAGCTGGCCGCCGACCGGCTGCGGGCGGCGCGCCCGGCCGCCTGGGCCGAGCTGGCCGACGACGTGGGCGAGGACGCCGAGGACACCGCCGCGGTGGTGCGGGCGGGGGAGTGGGAGGCGCCGCTGCGGATCGTCGCCGAGCACCTGGTGCTGGCCGGGATCGGCGACACCCCGCTGGCCGTGGTGGAGGCCGAGGGCGTGCCGCTGTCGCTGGTCCGGGCGGCCGAGGCGCTCACCCGGCAGGCCGTCCCGCCGCCCCCGGCCGGGCCCGACGCGCTGGCCGGCGTGCTGTTCCTGGCCCGGGCCGCGGTCGCCGACCTGGGCAGCCCCATCCCGGACACCGCGGTGACCCGGGTGCTCGACGCGTTGCTGGCCGAGGGGCTGGAGCGCGACGAGGTGCTCGCCGTCCTCCCCGACCTGCCGCTGGAGCCGACCGCCGAGGCCGACCTCCGCCGCCTGGCGGAGCGGCTGCCGGACTGACGCTGGGCACATCCGGTTTGCGCTGGACCACGCCGGGCATCGCAGTCCTGGAGATCGAAATCGACTGCGAGGAGCGCGCCTGATGGCCGAGCACGGTGTGGAGAAGGTCCGCGAGCTGGTGGCGGGCGAGAAGATCGCGATGCTGACGACCCTGGGTGCCGACGGTTCCCTGGAGAGCCGTCCGATGTCGCTGCAGGAGACCGAGTTCGACGGCGACCTGTGGTTCTTCGCGGAGGCCGACGGCGGGCCGGCGAAGAGCATCGCGGCCAACCCGAAGGTCAACGTGACGACCGGCTCCCGGTCCAGCTGGGTGTCGATCGCCGGCGAGGGCATCGTCGTCACCGACGTGGCGAAGAAGAAGGAGCTGTGGAACTCCGGCGCCGAGGCCTGGCTGCCGCAGGGGCCCGAGGACGCCTCGGTGGTGCTGATCAAGGTCGACGGCAGCAGCGCCGAGTACTGGGACACCCCCGGTGCGGTGACCACGGCGATCAGCTTCGTCAAGGCCAAGGCCACCGGCGAGCGCACCGACGTCGGCGAGAACGAGAAGGTCGTCCTGCCCTGATCCGGATCGACCGGGCCCGCCGCACGGCGTGCCCGGTCGCCCGGGGCACCTAGCCCGTCGTGGGTCCCGTCGCTCGCCGGGGGAGCACCCAGGCGGCGACGACCGCCGGCAGCGAGAGCAGGGCCAGCGCCAGCAGGGTCGGCGCGGCGCGGCCGCCGGCGACCTCGACGGCCAGCACCAGCACCACCCCGCCGGCGTTGCCGGCCAGCAGCAGCAGGTTGGTGGCCCGGGCCGCGTGGTCGGCGCCCACGTGCAGCTCGGCCCACTCCAGCGCCACCGGCAGGCCGGCCAGCAGCACGAAGCCGACCAGGGGCAGCACCCCCAGCAGCACCCCGACGGTCGCCTCCGCCGGCACCGCCGCGGCGACCGCGAAGCCCACCGCGCTGGTGACCGCCGCGACGAGCAGGACGGTCCGGCGGCGGTCCCGGGCGGCCGCCCAGGCGGGCAGCAGGGCGGCGCCGGCGATCCCGGCGACGGTCATGCCGGCGATCAGCGGGCCGCCGAGACCGGGCCGGTCCAGGTCGTCGAGCACCGGGTCCAGCCAGGTGGCCACCGCGTTGAAGACGCCCACGCCGACGAAGAGCATGACGGCCAGGCCGACCAGCAGCCGGTCCCGGACCAGCCGCCCACCCGCGGGTGCAGCGGCGGAGGCGGGGACGGGCCGGGGAGCCACCCGGCGGACCAGGACGACGAACACCGCGGCGACCACCGCCACCGCCACCGCCTCGGCCCGGAGCAACCCGGCCAGCCCGACCGCGTCGACCACGGGCCCGCCGACCAGGGCGGCGACCAGGATGCCGACGAACTGCGCCGCGCTGGCCGCCGAGATCGCCGCGGTGCGGGCGGTGGGGGCGACGTAGCGGACCGCCAGCAGCGCGGTCGCGCCGAGCACCAGCGGCTGGCCGGCCGAGACCAGCAGCTGGCCGGTCAGGACCACGGGGTAGGAGTCGACCCCGGCGGCGCGGACCACGGCACCGGCGGCGGTCAGCACCGCACCGGCCACCAGCGCCGGGACCAGCCTGCGGTCCAGCCACCGCCCGGCGGGCACCGCCAGCAGCACGAAGACCAGCGGGTTCACCGCGGCCAGGTTGGCGATCGCCCCGGTGCCGACCCCGAGGGCGCGCGCCGACTCGTCGGTCACCGGCGCGAAGGTCAGCCAGAGCACCTGGGTCGCGGCGACCAGCGCGCAGAAGGCCGCGACGAGGGCGCGTGCCCCGGTCGTCGTCCCGGGTGCGGCTGTGCCTGGTGCGGTCATCCCGGGCTCCTCGCCGTCCGGTGGTGCGCTGGGGGTGACCGACCCGGCACCCGTGGTGACAGTCTCCGTCCTACGGTGCCGCGGTCACCTCGGTGACCTCGAAGGTGCGGGTGGGGGAGACGAACTCCTCCTGCGCCGCGACGGTGAGGATCTCCCGGCTGCCGGCCTCGGCGGTCATCCGCAGCAGGCCGAACACCGAGGACGCCGCGGCACCCAGCGCGCGGGCGGCCGAGCCGGTGGACATCCAGTGCGCCAGGAACAGCGCGGCGATAGCGTCGCCGGCACCGTTGACCGACACCCCCAGCTCGGGGGTGCGGACCCGCCACGCCCGGCCGCCCTCGGCGGCGAGCAGGTCCACCGCGTCGTCCGGGGTGTCCTCGACGTCCAGGCTGGTCACCAGGACGACGCGCGGGCCGGTGGCCTGCAGCGCGGCGACGGCGTCCAGCACCTGGGGCAGCGTGGTCGTCGTCCGGCCGGTGAGCAGGTCGAGCTCGAAGTGGTTGGGGGTGACGACGTCGGCGACGGGGACGGCGACGTCCCGCATGAACTCGGCGATGCCCGGCCGGACGAACACCCCGCGCCCGACGTCGCCGATCACCGGGTCGCAGCAGTAGACGGCGGCCGGGTTGGCCGCCCGGACCCGGGCCACGGTGCCGACGACGGCGTGCCCGATGTCGGCGGACCCGAGGTAGCCCGAGAGCACTGCGTCGCAGCTGCCCAGCACGCCGCGCGCGGCGATGCCCTCGACCACCTCGTCGACGGCCTGGCCGTCGAAGACCCGGCCGGTCCAGGAGCCGTAGCCGGTGTGGTTGGAGAACTGGACGGTGTGCACCGGCCAGACCTCGTGGCCCAGCCGCTGCAGGGGGAAGACCGCGGAGGCGTTGCCGACGTGCCCGTAGGCCACGTGGGACTGGATCGAGAGGACGTTCGCCACGGCGGGGGACCCTACTCAGCCGGTCCGGACCGCCGTCACCACCAGGTTGTCGGTGTAGCTGCGGGCGCCGGCGTCGAAGCTCCCGGTGCAGGTGATCAGCCGGAGGACGTCGTCGGCCGTCGCGCCGAACACCGCGGCGGTCGGGAAGGTGTCCTCGGCGACCTGCTCGGTGCCGGTGACCGTGTAGGTGGCCACCGAGCCGTCGGCGACCGTGAGGTCCACGGTGTCCCCGGCCGCCAGGTCGCGCAGCACGTAGGACACCGCGGGGCCGGCGGTGGAGTCGACGTGGCCCATCAGCACCGTCGGTCCGCGGGCGCCGGGCCGGCCGCCGGGGGTGAACCAACCGACGTCGTCGAAGTCCACCGGCACCTCGGCGGTGCCGTCGTCGGCCACGCCGAGCCCGACGAGGTCCTGCGCGATGCCCAGCGCCGGGATAGACAGCCCGGTGGGGGCGGGCACAGCGGCCGGTGGACGACGAGGTGGACGCCGCCGTCCCGCCGGCGCCGGTCTCGACGCCGCCGACCGGGGACTCCACCAGCTGGCCGCGGACCGCGCCGGCGGCGAAGGCGCTGGTGCGGGTGTCGGTGGAGAACGCCGAGGGGTTCGTCTCGATCTGGTCGAGGGTGAAGCCCTGCCCGGTGTCGGTGCCCTGCGGGGCGAGCCGGGTGGTGAAGGGCCGGCAGCCGGAGCTCACCAGGGTGCCGGTGCCGTCGTCCTCCGGGTCGGGCAGCGCGATCCGCGGCGGGCCGGCCTGCCCGACGGAGGCCTCGTGGATGTGCGTCGCGGTCTTGTCCGGGGACTGGTAGGCGGGTGACCCCGGTGCGTCCACCGCCGCCTCAGAGATCCGAGGTGACCACCACGGCGCCGCTGCTGTCGAGCACCTGAAACCCGATGGCGTCCTCGCGGAGCACGGAGCTGTTGAGGTTGCAGTCCAGCTGGGCCGGGCCGACGCCGAGGAACTCCCCGGCCGGCACCGTGCCGCCGTCGTCCTCGGTGACCTGCACCCGGTACACCTCGCCGGCGGTGAAGCCCGCGCCGTGCAGCCGCACCTCCATGCCCCAGGTGTGCGGGACGACGTCGGCGGTCGCGGCGACGTCGGGCGCGGTCACCTGGACGGCGACCGCCTCCAGCGGGGGCGCGTCCGGCACCGGGCGCACCAGCCAGCCCACCCCGAAGGCCGCCGCGGCGATCCCGACCGCGGCGACCGCGGGGGCCCAGCGACGTCGGCCGGGGCGAGCCTGCCCGGTGGCCTGCTCGGCCGCGATGCCCGCCAGCACCCGGTCGCCCAGCCCGGGCGGCGGAGCCGGCACCTCGTCGAGCCGGTCGGGGTCGACGTCGGCCAGCCGGGCGCGCAGCGGGACCAGGGCGGCCAGCTCGGCCCGGCACGCGGCACAGCCGTCCAGGTGGGCCCGGACCGCTGCCCGCTCGTCGGCGGTGCCGTGGCCCAGTGCGTAGACCCCGAGCTGCTCGCGCAGCTCCCGGTGCTCGTTCACGGCTCCACCCCCATCTCCTCCATCGCCAACCGCAGTGCCTTCAACCCGTAGAAGACCCGGCTGCGCAGTGTGCCCACCGGGATGCCCAGCTCCGCGGCCACCTCGGCGTGCGGGCGGCCGCGCAGGTGGGTCTGCACGATCGCTGCCCGGTGGTCGGCCCCGAGCCGGCCCAGCGCCTCCTCGACCACCCAGGCGTCCACCAGCCGCTCGTCCAGCTCGACCTCGACCGGGACCTCGGCGCCGGCGTCGTCGGTGAGCTGCCGCTGCCACGGCCGGACGGCGAACCGGCGGGTCTCGTCGACCACCACGTTGCGGGCGATGGCGAACAACCAGGTCCGCAGGCTCGCCAGCTGGGGGTCGTAGGAGTCCGCGGCGCGCCAGGCCCGCAGGAACACCTCCTGGACGACGTCCTGCGCGGCGCCCTCGTCGCCGAGCTGGCGCAGCGCCAGTCGGTACAGCTCGGCCCCGTGCGCGGCGTAGGCGGCCCGGGCGTCGAAGGTCTCCACCGGCTCGTCGACCGACCGCAGCCGTCGTGTCCGCACCCGACCGACCATGCCCTGCCTCCTCCCGTGGACGTCCCCGTGGGGGATACGGCTGCCGCGGCGCCGGCGTTCACCCCCGCTGCTACCGGATGGCGGTCACAGGGTGGTCACGATCCGGCCGTGTGCTACCGATAGTGCGGGCATGAGCGCTCACGCAGCCTCCGTCGGACACCCCGGGCGATGCCCGCACTGGTCCGACCCCGCGCACCAGGCCGCGATCACGGCGGCGTACGACTCCCTGTGCGAGGCCCTGACCGGGCCGGTCGCCACCCTCCGCCTCGTCGGCGCACGGTCGCCGCTGGTGCCCCCGGCCCACCGGGTCCGCGAGCTGGGCCGGCTGGCGAAGGCCAGCCAGCTGCCCGCCCGCGCGGCCCTGCTGCGCTGGGGAGCACTGCCGCCGGCCGTGCGGCACGACCTCCTCGACGCCTGGTTCGGCCGCGCCGCCTGACGGCCCTGTCGCAGGGCCCCACGGCGTGCGGAGCACGTCGTGGGGGGCGACAGGGTCCTTCTAGGTGTTGCTCGTCATGACGTTGGTGACGCCGGCGTGGAGGCGTGAGGCGGG
>NZ_JBAPLV010000035.1:0-31712 GCF_037083865.1 Klenkia terrae
GAGGACGGCGACCACGCCGTCCTCGACCACCGATCCGCCGGTGACCAACCGTCCGCGCAGGACGGCACCGCCGCCACGCTCCCGAGCACTGGTCATGACCGGACGGTACCGCCCATGTGGCTCAGCTGAAGAGGGCGCTGTACCCGTTCAGGGCGGGCTGGCCGCCGAGGTGGGCGTAGAGCACGGTCGAGTTGCGGGAGATCTCGCCGGAGCGGACCAGCTCGATCGTGGCGGCCATCGACTTCCCCTCGTAGACCGGGTCGGTGACCATGCCCTCGGTGCGGGCGGCGGTCTCCATGGCGCGCAGGGTGACGTCGTCCGGGATGCCGTAGATGCCGGCGTGGAAGCGCTCGTCGAGCTCGACGTCGTCCAGGGTCAGCTCGCGCTGCACGCCGATCGCGGCAGCGGTGCGCCGGGCGATCCGCAGCACCTGGTCGCGGGTCTCGGTGGGCTTGGCGGAGGCGTCGATGCCCAGCACCCGGCGCGGGCGGGCGCCGTCCTCCTCGAGCTTGGCGAAGCCGGCGACCATGCCGGCCTGGGTCGAGCCGGTCACCGAGCAGACGACGACGGTGTCGAAGAAGACGCCCAGCTCCTGCTCCTGCTGCGCCACCTCGCGGGCCCAGTTGGCGAAGCCGTGCCCGCCCAGCGGGTGGTCGGAGGCGCCGGCCGGGATGGCGTAGGGCTTCCCGCCGCGGGCCTCGATCTCGGCCAGCGCGGTCTCCCAGCTCTCCTTGAACCCGATGCCGAACCCAGCCTTGACCAGCCGGACGTCGGCGCCGGCGAGCCGGGAGATCAGGATGTTGCCGACCTTGTCGTAGACCGCGTCGGGCCAGTCGACCCAGCTCTCCTGGATGAGCACGCAGGACAGCCCCAGGTGCGCGGCGACCGCGGCGACCTGGCGGGTGTGGTTGCTCTGCACGCCGCCGATCGAGACCAGGGTGTCGCAGCCCTGCGCGAGCGCCTCGGCGACGAGGTACTCGAGCTTGCGGGTCTTGTTGCCGCCGTAGGCGATGCCGGAGTTGCAGTCCTCCCGCTTCGCCCAGACGGCGGCGCCGCCCAGGTGCTCGGTCAGCCGGTCCAGGCGGTGCACCGGCGAGGGGCCGAACAGCAGGCTGGTGCGGGGGAAGTCGTCGAGCGTCGTCACGGGGTCTCCTCGGTCAGTTCGGACAGCAGCGCCGTCCAGATGGCGGTGGTGGTGCCGACGGCGGCCTCGACGTCGTGGTGCTCGCACGCGGTGATCAGCTGGTCGTGCAGGTCGACGGAGTCCGACCCGTGCGCAGCGGCGAAGCGCAACCGCTCGAGCCGGCGGACGACGGGGGTGAAGCGGTCCACGGTGGCCCGCACCGCACCGTTGCCGCAGCGGTCGACCAGCACGTCGTGCAGCTCGTCGTCGGCGTCCAGCGCCGCGTCGACGTCGCCGGCCCGGACCGCGTCGGCGAACCGCTGGTTGGCCGCGCGCATCGCCGCGACGTCGTCGGCGGTCACGGCGGGGACGGCGGTGGCGACGGCGAGCTCGTGCATCGCCCGGACGACGACCGCCGCGTCGTGCACCACCGCGGGGACGACGGCGGTCACCCGGGTGTGGCTCTGCGGCTTGGACTCCACCAGCCCCTCGTCGGCCAGCCGGGCCAGCGCGGTGCGCACCGGGGCGACGGACAGCCCGAGCCGGCCGGCCAGCTCGGCGTCCTTCACCACCCCGCCCGGGGGCAGCTCGCCGGTCACGATCGCCTCGCGCAGGCGCACGAGGGCCTGGTCGCGCAGCAGCACCCGAGGCGTGGTCACAACTGACATCTCAGATGTCAGTTGTGCATCTGTCAAGGCCCGGCCATATCGGCACACCCGCTAGGTTGTCGGTATGACAACCGAACCCACCCGTGAGCGCACCTACGCTTGGGGGGACCCCGCCGTCTCCGCGGCCGAGGTGATGACCAGCGCCGGCATCGACGTGCTGCGCGGGATCGCCGAGGGTCGCCTCCCGGCCGCGCCGATCGCGGCGACGCTGGGCATGGGCCTGGAGTCGGTCGAGCCCGGAAAGGTCGTGTTCACCCTCGACCCGGCCGAGTTCCACTACAACCCGATCGGCTCGGTGCACGGCGGGGTCTACGCCACGATCCTCGACTCCGCGACCGGCTGCGCCGTGCACTCGATGCTGCCCGCCGGGGTCGGCTACACCAGCCTGGACCTCACGGTGAAGTTCCTGCGCGCGATGACGACGACCACCGGCCGGGTCCGCTGCACCGGGACCGTGACCCACCTCGGCGGGCGGACCGCGCTGGCCGAGGCCCGGCTGACCGACGGCGCCGACCGGCTGCTGGCCACCGCGACCAGCTCCATCCTGGTCATGCGCCCCTGAGCCGGCCGGCGCACTGTGGTGGGGTGGGCCGGTGAGCGCACCCGTCGTCCGCCCGGCCCGCCGACCCGACGTCCCCCGCATCTCGGCGACGCTGGCCCGCGCCTGGGCCGACTACCGCTGGTCGTCCTGGGCGCTGCCCGAGGACGGCCGGTCCCAGCGGCTGCACCGCTGGTGCGAGCTCGCCGTCCTGCAGGCGCTGGACACCGACTCGGTCTGGACGACGGAGGACGGCGCCAGCGTGGCCGTCTGGGCCCCGCCGTCCCCGCCGCCGATCGCCGCCGACCTGCAGACCGTGCTGGACCGGGACCTGCCGCGGATGCTGGGCAGCCGCCAGCCGGTCGTGCTGGCCAGCGAGCGCCTGGCCGAGCAGGGCCTGCCCGAGGAGCCGCACTGGCGCCTGGTGGCCGTGGGCACCCTGGCCGAGCAGCGGCACGCCGGCCTGGCCGCCGAGGTCTGCCGGCCGGTGCTCGAGCGCTGCGACGCCGAGGGCGTGCCGGCCGCGCTGACCGCCTACACCCGGCTGGCGGTGACCTGGGGCCAGCGGCAGGGGTTCGCGGTCACCCATGCCACCCGGACGGCGGTCGACCACGAGCTCCCGGCCTGGGCGATGGTGCGCCGCCCGGCCTCAGGCGGCCAGGGCGGGGACGCCTAGCTGCAGCGCGCCGGCCAGCTCGGCCGAGCGGTCCACCCGCAGCAGCGGCGACCGGGTGAAGAGGGCGACGGCGACCATGTAGGAGTCGTCGTCGGCCCAGCCCCGGTCGGCCGCGACCAGGTCGCGGATCCGGTCGAGCACCTTGGGCTCGCGGCTGTACCGGCCCAGCTCCAGCGGCATGGCCAGGAAGCTGGTCACCCGGTAGCCGGCGTCGGCGGCCGCCTCGAGCGTGCCCACCGGGTCGGCGTAGCTGGCCACCGCGGCCACCACGTTCTCCCACGGGCCGCCGAGCAGCCGGACGAGCAGCGCGTTGCCGTCGGGCCCGCCCCACAGCCCGGGCAGCTCCAGGTCGCCGTCCGGGGCGGGCAGGTAGGGCGGGTTGGTGATCACGGTGCGGGCCGGCGACCCGGCCGCACCGGCGAAGAAGTCGCCGTGCTCGACGGTGTAGCGGTCGGCCACGCCGCGCTCGGCGACGACGGCCCGGGCCGCGGACACCGAGTCGGCGTCGACGTCCCACGAGCGCACGGTCAGCCCGGGGAGGCCCGCGACCACCCCCGCGACCGCCGAGGCGTCGCCGGTGCCCAGCTCGACCACCCCGTCACGGGCCCAGCCCAGCTCGCGGGCGTACTGACGGAGGACGAGGTCGGTGGAGCAGGCGAAGTGCTGGGACTCGGCGGTGCAGTCGAAGGGCAGGGAGGCTCCCGGGGCGCAGCGGGCACGGAGCCCTGGGCGGATGCCGCGGGCTCACGAGCGCCCGCGGGCACGGCCGGCCGTGGGCTCCAGCGCGACGTGCGATGCCCAGGAGAACTACCTCGCCGGGCCGTCCGCCAACCATCGCGGACGGCCCGGATCGGGCCGCGGGATCAGTCCCGGGGCCCGCCGGCGACGTAGATGACCTGGCCGGAGACGAACCCGGCACCCTCGCTGGCCAGGAAGGACACGGTGTGCGCGATGTCCTCGGGCTGGCCGACCCGGGCCACCGGGATCTGCTTGGCGGCCATGGCCTTGAAGTCCTCGAAGGGGACGCCGACGCGCTCGGCGGTCGCCGCGGTCATCTCGGTCTCGATGAACCCGGGGGCGATCGCGTTGGCGGTGACGTTGTAGCGGCCCAGCTCGATGGCCAGGGTCTTGGTGAACCCCTGCATGCCGGCCTTGGCCGCGGAGTAGTTGACCTGGCCGCGGTTGCCCAGCGCCGAGACGCTGGACAGGTTCACGATCCGGCCGAACTCGGCGGCGACCATGTGCTTCTGGGCGGCCTTGCTCATCAGGAACGCGCCGCGCAGGTGGACGTTCATGACGGCGTCCCAGTCCTCGACGCTCATCTTGAACAGCAGGTTGTCGCGGGTGATGCCGGCGTTGTTCACCAGCACGGTCGGCCCGCCGAGCTCCTCGGCCACCAGGTCCACCGCCGCGGCCACGCCGGCCTCGTCGGCCACGTTCGCGCCCACCGCGATGGCGTCGCCGCCGGCGGCCTTGATCTTCTCCACCGTGCCGGCGCAGGCGCCCTCGTCCAGGTCGAGCACCGCGACGGACATGCCGTCGGCCGCCAACCGGGTGGCGATGGCCGCCCCGATCCCGCGGGCAGCCCCCGTCACGATCGCCGTCCGCTGTGCCTGCGCCATTGCCTGCTCCTTCACTACCGGTGAGTACGTCTCCGCTGATCTCTACCAGCCGGGCGGGACGGCGGCACGGGCCGGGCGTCCTCCTGGGTCACCTGGCGGTCATCGGGTCGCGTCGTGGCGCGACCCGATGACCGTGGGGTGACCCGCACGGATGCGCCGGTGTCCATGCCGCACGCCGATCTGTGGACGGCCCCGCCGGGTGTGGACGACGACCGACGCCGGACCCGCTCCCAGCGCACGGTCCCGGTGTGCACCCTCTCCTGGACGAGCTCCGCTCTCGACGGATGGGGCTGATCATCACCGCCGACCTGCGACGGGCCGGGATCACCGACGCGGAGGTGCGCCGACAGCTCCGTCGCGGCGAGTGGGTCCGGCTGCGGCGCGGCGTCCTGGCCGAGGCCTCCCACCTCGCGGGTCTGGACGGCGCCGGCCGCCACCTCCTGGAGACGGTCGCCGTGGTGCTCGCGCTGCAGCGACCGGGTGCCGTCGTCGGGCGGCACAGCGCGGCGACGGTGTACGAGCTGCCCCTCCCGCGCTCCCTCGACGGCACCGTCGTCCTGCTCGACCCGACGCAGAACCGCGCCGGTGAGGGGTACCGCATCCACCGCGCACCGCTGCCCGACGGCGACGTCACCCGTCGACGCGGCATCCCGGTGACGACGCTGCCGCGCACCCTGGTCGACCTCGCCCGCACCCTGCCGCTGACCGACGCGGTCGTCGCCGCCGATGCCGCGCTGCACCGGCTGCCCGAGCTGGTCACCCCCGAGCTGCTGGGCGCCGCCGCCGCAGCGGCGACCGGGTGGGCGCACGCGGCGGACGCCCGCCGGCTGGCCGACCTCGCCGTCGAGCACGTGGAGTCGCCGCTGGAGAGCAGGCACCGGCTGGCGCTGCTCACGTCGCGGGTCCCGCTGCCCCGCCGGGGCATGCGCATCGACCTGGACGGGGACCGGTTCTACCCCGACGGGCTCTGGGAGGAGGCGGGCGTCGTCCAGGAGACCGACGGACGGGTCAAGACCCGCGAGCCGTGGCACGACCGGACGGCGGAGCAGAAGGTCTGGGAGGAGAAGCGACGGGCCGAGAAGCTGACCGCCGCCGGCCTGCGGTTCTGGCGGGTGGCCGAGGAGGACCTGGAACCGCGGGCCTGGGCGAGGGCCGTCGACCGGTTGCTCGGGATGCTGGCGCACCCGGTGCCCGGCCCGCGCCGCTACCGCGCGGTGTTCGCGCCGCGCCCCCGTGACCCCGGCAGCGGGTCACCGGGCAGTCAGAGGGTCGCGTCGCGGCGCGACCCGATGACCGGGGGGTGACCCTCTGCGGCGGAAAGCGGGCGTGCGTACAGTCCCCGGCACAACAGAACACACCGACAGGGGAGCGCCACGAGGCGCTGAGAGTGCGGGCAACCGCAGACCCTCGAACCTGAACCGGGTCATGCCGGCGTAGGGAGTCTGGAGAGAGCACCATGACCGCTGAGGTCACCCGTCCGACCGCTGCCACCGGGCAGGCGCCGCGCCGTTCCTGGCGCACCGTCGACATCGTCACGACCGCCGTCCTGGGCGTCGCGTTCGGCGTCGTCTTCTGGGCCTGGAACCTGGTCTTCGGCGTGCTGGCCGCGCCGCTGGACTTCTTCCCGCCGCTGGCCGCGGTGCTCAACGGCGTCTACCTGATGCCCGGGGTGGTCGCCGGCCTGCTGGTCCGCAAGCCCGGCGCCGCGATCTTCGCCTCCGGGCTCGCCGCCGCGGTCAGCCTGCTGCTGGGCTCGCCCTACGGCGGCATCATCATCGTCTACGGCTTGATCCAGGGCCTGGGCGGCGAGATCGGCTTCCTGCTGACCCGGTACCGGTCCTTCGGCTGGGGCACCGCCGTGCTCGCCGGGGTCACCGCCGGGCTGTCCACGTCGATCCTGGACAACACCGTCTACTACGCCGACCTGGGCTTCTGGGCCTACAAGGTGCCCTACACCGTCTTCACCGTGATCAGCAGCGTGCTGCTGGCCGGTGTGGTCGGGCTGCTGCTGGTGAAGGCCCTGGCCCGCACCGGCGCGCTGAGCTCCTTCGCCTCCGGGCGCAGCCGCGTCTAGCCACGGCGGCCCGTCCGCCGTCCGGGCGCGCGGGCTCGCCGTCCGGCACGCCTCCCGCCTCGCCTCGGCGCTGACCGACGTCGACCTGGACGTCGCGCCCGGCGAGCGCGTGCTGGTCACCGGCCGGTCGGGCGCGGGCAAGTCCACGCTGTTCGCGGTCCTGGCCGGGCTGCTGGATCCCGAGGCCGCCGAGGTCACCGGCGAGCTGACCGTGGACGGCCGCTCCCCCGCCGAGGCCCGCGACCGGCTGGGCCTGCTGCTGCAGGACCCGGACAGCCAGCTGGTGATGACCCGCGCCGGGGACGACGTCGCCTTCGGACTGGAGAACGCCGGCCTGCCGCGCGAGCAGATCTGGCCACGGGTGGACGACGCGCTGGCCGCCGTCGGCTGGCGCTACGCCCGGGACCGGGCCACCCAGGCGCTGTCCGGCGGGGAGAAGCAGCGGCTGGTGCTGGCCGGGGCGCTGGCCCGCCGACCCGGGTTGCTGCTGCTGGACGAGCCGACCGCCCAGCTGGACCCGGCAGGCTCGGACGTCGTCCGGGAGGCGGTGGCCCGCGCGGTCGCCGACCGGTCGACGACGCTGCTGGTCGTCGACCACGACGCCGCGCCCTGGCTGCCGCTGGTGGACCGGGTGGTCGAGGTCGTCGACGGCGGGCTGGTCGCGCACGGCCCGGACTGGACGCCGCAGCTGCGGACGGCAGGTCTGGTGCTGCCGGTGGCTCCCGGGTCCGGCGCCCCCCGGGTCGTCGCCGAGGCCGCCGGCTTCACCTACCGGGGGACGACGACACCCGCCCTGCCGCCGACCGACCTGGCCCTCCCGGGCGCCTCGGTCACCGCGCTGACCGGCGCGAACGGCACCGGCAAGTCCACGCTGGCCCTGCTGCTGGCCGGGCTGCGGGCACCCACGACCGGCCGGGTGCGCGCGGCCGAGGAGCTCGCCGCCCGCGGGGTGCGGGAGCCCTACCGCTGGCGGGCCGGGGAGCTGGTCACCCGGATCGGCACGGTCTTCCAGCAGCCCGAGCACCAGTTCCTCACCGGCCGGCTGCGCGACGAGCTGGAGCTGGGTCCGCTGCGCTCGGGCTCCGGGTCCAACGCCGCGCGAGTACGGGCTGAGGAGCTGCTCGAGCGCCTCGGTCTGACCCCGTTCGCCGACGCCAACCCGTTCACGCTGTCCGGCGGCCAGCAGCGCCGGCTGTCGGTGGCCACCGCGCTGGCGACGTCCCCGCAGGCGTTGGTGCTCGACGAGCCCACCTTCGGCCAGGACGCCGCCACCTGGCGCGAACTGGTCACCCTGCTCGCCGAGCAGCGCGCCGCCGGCTGCGCGGTCTGCGTGGTCACCCACGACCGGGACCTGGTCGACGTCCTGGCCGACGCCGAGGAGCGGTTGTCGTGACGGCGTCCCTGGCCCTGGGGCCCGCGCCGGACGTGCCGCTGTCCCGGGTCAACCCGGTCGCCCAGCTGACCGCGATCGCCGTGGTCACCGTGGTGCTGCTGACCAGCCTGGACGTCGTCACCCCGTCGGTGGTGGTGCTCGCCGAGCTGTGCCTGCTGCCCGCCGCCGGGCTGACGAACCCGCGGACGCTGTGGCTGCGGACGTGGCCGCTGCTGATCGGCGCGGGCACGGTCGGACTGGTGAACCTGCTGCTGGGCGAGTCCGGCGCGGTGTACGCGCTCGGCCTGGCGCTGCGGGTGGTCGGCTTGGCGCTGCCCGGGGTGTTCCTGGTGGCGTCGACCGACCCGGTGCGGCTGGCCGACGCGCTCACCGTGCACTGGCGGTTCCCGGCCCGGTTCGCCGTCGGGGCGCTGGCCGCGCTGCGTCTCGTGCCGCTGCTGGTCGCCGAGTTCGAGTCGGTGCGGCTGGCCCGACGGACCCGCGGGGTCGAGGCCGGCCGCAACCCGGTCGCCCGGGTCCGGCTGGTCGCCGGGATCGGCTTCACGCTGCTGGTCGGCGCCGTCCGGCGGGCCGGGCGGCTGGCCACGGCGATGGACGCCCGCGGGTTCGACTCCGGGGTGACCCGCACGAACGCCCGCGGGTCGGTGCTGCACGCCCGGGATGCCTGGTTCGTCGTCGGCACGGTGGCGGTGTGCGCGGTCGCCGTCACCGCGAGCGTGCTCAGCGGCGTCTGGGACCCGGTCTTCGTCGGCGGCTGACGCACCCGCTCACCGAGTGCGGAGCCAGGCCGCCCACCGGTCGCGGATGACCGGCCCAGCTCCGCACTCGACGCGGCCCGTGCCAGCGTGACCCGGTGCCCTCACCCCAGGCGTTGAGCGAGGCCGACCGGCGGACCGTGGCGGCGTGGGCCGCGGACTGCGCCGAGCGGGTGCTGCCGCTCATCGAGTCCGAGGCGCCCCACGACGACCGGGCCCGGGACGCCGTCGCCCGGACGCGCGCCTTCGCCCGCGGCGAGCTGGGCACCGCCGGGGAGATCAAGCGCCGCTTCGAGGCCGGCCGGGCCGCTGCCTCGGCCACCTCGCCGGCCGGTGCGGCCGCCGCCCGGTCCGCCGCGCAGGCCTCCGGGGTCGCGCACATGGGCGCGCACGCGCTGGGCGCCGCGGCCTACGCCGCCCGGGCCGTCGCGCTCGCGCACCCCGACGACCCGGACGCCGGGCCCGCCGAGGTGCGCTGGCAGCTCGCGCACCTCCCCGACGAGGTGCGCGCCGCCCTGCGCACACTGCCGGCCGCGGGGACGGACCGGTCCGGTCCGCTGGGGGCGGGGCTGCTGACCTCCGGCGCGCTGGGCGTCCTCACCCGAGAGATCCAGGCCGGCCTGGCCTGAGACCGCCGCGGCGCACTCAACCCAGCTCGGACCTCAGCAGGGCGACCGCGAACGGGGTCACCCAGAGGGCCACCGACACCGGCCACCAGGTCCGCGCAGGCAGGCTGCTCACCCGGCGCATCGCCCAGGTCAACGGCCCGGCGACCCCCAGCAGCACGAACCAGAGCACGCCAGTGGCCCAGACGACGACGCCGATGCCGTCGTCCACGAGCGTCGGATCGACGGCCACCCACCCCAGCTCCCCGGCGACCACCAGACCCAGCAACCAGGCGAAGAGGACCGGGTACCAGGCCAGCGCGCCCACGAGCAGCCCGCCGAGCACGAGCAGCACCCAGCTCGCCGGCACGCCCAGGCGCCGACGGCGGGTGCCCGCGTCCGGGGCAGTCAGGTCGACCACCGCGCCATCCTGGCACCGCCGTGCGGGCTGCACCCTGGGTCCACCCGTCGCGCCGCCCCTTCCCCCAGGGCAGGACCTGGAGGGAGGGGCGCCCCGCTGGGTCCACCCACCCTGCGACTGCAGCGGTCAGCGGCGGCGGGCGGAGCGGGGCGGGGCCTGGCGCATCCGGTCCCGCAGGCGCAGCAGCAGCCGGGTCAGGACCGGGGCGTCCTCGGCGGGCAGCAGGTCCAGCAACGCCGCCCGGACGACGGCCTCGTGCCCGGGCAGCACGCGGTCGATCAGCGCCCGGCCGGCCGGGGTCGCGCTGACCACCGTGCCGCGGTCGTCGGCGGGGTCCGCGCTGCGCGCCACCAGGCCGCGCTTCTCCAGCACGGTCGCCTGGTAGGTCACCCCGCTGCGGCTGTAGACGACCCGGTCGGCGATGTCGGTCATCCGCTGGCTGGGCTCGGGGCCGAGCACCAGCCCGGCCAGCACCTGGAACTGCACCCAGCTCAGGTCGCCGTCGGCGCGCAGCTGCTGCTCCACCGCGTACTGCAGCAGGCTCGCGGTCTCCATGAGGGCGAAGTACGTCTGCAGCTGCTCGGGCGCGAGGTGGTCCGGGCTCGTCACGGCACCGAGCCTACCGGGCACTTGCTTCGAACTCGGAACACCTCTACGGTCGCCAGTGTTACGAGTTCGAAGCACCTACCCAGGAGGAACACCATGAAGGCAGTCCGTTTCCACGAGTTCGGCGACCCGCAGGTCCTGCGCAGCGACGACGTCGACACCCCTCGGCCCGGGGCGGGCGAGGTCCGCGTCCGCGTCGCCGCCACCACCTTCAACGGCATCGACGCGACCATCCGGGCCGGCGCGATGCAGGGGCCGTTCCCGGTCGCACTGCCGCACGTCCCCGGCGTCGAGGTCGCCGGCACCGTCGACGCGCTGGGCCCCGGGGTCGAGGGCCTCGCGGTGGGCGACCCGGTCGTCGGCTTCCTGCCGATGATCGCCGACGGCGCCGCCGCCGAGTTCGTTTTGGCCCCGGCCGACGTCCTGGTCGCCGCGCCGACCACCATCCCGCTCGCCGACGCCGCCGCGCTGCCGATGGTCGCGCTCACCGCGTGGCAGTCGCTGTTCGACCACGGCGGGCTGACCGCCGGCCGTCGGGTGCTGGTCGTCGGCGCGGGCGGGGCGGTGGGCCGGTACGCCGTCCAGCTGGCCGCGGCGGCGGGCGCGCACGTCGTCGCCGTCGCCGCGCCCCGCCACCGGGAGGCCCTCCTCGCCCTCGGCGCCGCCGAGGTGGTGGACCCCGCCGCGACCCCCCGCACCGAGCCGGTGGACCTGGCCCTCAACCTGGCCCCGGTCGAGCCCGAGCAGCTGGCCGCCCTCGCCGGGCTGGTCCGCGACGGGGGTGCCGTCGTGGCCACCACGGTCTGGATGCCCGCGCCCTCCGACGAGGCCCGCGGCGTGCGCGGCGTCGACGTCTTCGTCCGCAGCGACGCCGCCCAGCTCGCCGAGCTGGTGGCCCGGGTGGACAGCGGCGAGCTGCAGGTCGACGTGGCCGAGCGGGTGCCGCTGGCCCAGCTGGCCGAGGTGCACGCCCGCGCGGGCGCCGGCGCACTGCCCGGCAAGGTCGTCGTCCTGGTGGGCGGCTGACCGGGTGGTCAGCTGCTGCGGCGCTGCGCCGTCCCGACCGCGAGCGCACCCAGCCCGGCGGCCACGACGAGCGCGATGCCCTGGAGCAGCTGCGGGGCCTCGCCGAGCAGCAGCGCGACGATGAACGGGATGGTGCCCAGCACGCCGAGGTCGAGCCCGCGGACCAGGGTGACCCCGACGCTGGTGGGCACCGCCCCCATCGGCGAGGAGAGCACCGGGCCCGACCAGTCGAGCTCGGGCCGGTACCCCCCGCGCACGGCGGCCCCGGCCCAGGCCGGGGCCGTCAGCACGCCCAGCACCGCCCACTCCCAGCCCAGCCCGACCACACCCGCCGACACCCCGCAGACCAGTGCCATGCCGGCCAGCGGCACGATCGCCCGGGCGCGCACCACGTCCTGCGAGCTCAGCGGCATCGCCCGGTCGGCGGCCGGTGACCCGTGCGCCCGCCGACTGGGTTCACCGAGGGCGACCGCGGCCAGCCCCCAGCCGATCACCACGGCGACGGCGACCAGGCCGGGCACCTCGCCCAGCCCGCGGGTGCGGGCCGCCAGCACCGGCAGCGCGGTGCCGATGGCCAGCTGACCCCACCGCCACGGCGAGCGGGAGAACACGGCCAGGTCCCCGGCCACCACGGCCTGCCAGGGCTCCTTCACCCAGGACCAGCTCCGCTGCCGCCGCGGCGGGTGCACCGGGGTGCCCAGCGCCCGGCCCAGCTCACGGGTGTCCAAGGACAGCGCGGACGCCGAGGCCACGAACACCGCCGTCCCCCGCTCGCGCAGGGCGCCGGCGGCCAGCCGGTCGCTCACCCGGTCGGCGGCCACGAGGCCGGCGACGGCCAGCACCGCGGGGACGCCGATCAGCAGCGGCAACGGGACGTCGGGCGCCGAGGGCACCCAGTCCCAGCCGTCCACCAGCGTCCCGCCCACCGCGGGGACGACGACCACCACGGTGGCCAGCGCCCCGGTCACCGGCGCCACCCAGCCGGTCCGCCCGCCCGCCTGCAGCACGACCAGCCCACCGACGACGGCCAGGGCCAGCAGCGCCGCCCCGGCGACGGTGACCGACACCTCCGGCACGCTGGGCGCCTGCGGCGCGGCCAGCACCACCGGCAGCGCGACGACGACCGCGGCCACCACGGCGACCAGGCCGACCTTGCGCAGCTCGCCGCGCAGCAGGCCACGCCGTCCGGCCGGCAGCGGCAACCACCACGCGGCGGTGGCCGGGGTGGCGCTGACCGGGCCCAGCCGGGACAGCAGCGCGACGACGGCCGCGGTGACCAGCACCGCGGCGACCAGCGCGGTCAGCTCGCCGGGCAGCACGGCCGACCCGGTCTCCGGGCGGGCCGCGATCCGCTCCCGCAGCGAGGCGAACGCCCCGCCGAACACCGCGACGACGACCGCCGCGGTGGTGAGCGCGGACAGCACGTCCCCGCCGAGGGTCAGCCAGCTGGTGTCGGCGCGCTCCGCGGTGGCCCGGCGGGTGAACCGGCGGACCCCCGCACCCGAGAGCTCCAGGGTCGGGTCGGCGTTCATCCCTCGTGCAGCGCCGCGACGGCCGCCTTCGGCGACACGACGGTGCACTGGTCGTCGTCGACCACCAGCACCCGGCGGGCGACGGTGGCCAGGAACTCCGGGTCGTGGCTGGCGAACACCACGGTCAGCCCCTCGGCGACGTCGGCGGCCAGGCGGGCGGCCAGCCGCCGGCGCATCTGGGCGTCCAGCCGGCGCTCGGGCTCGTCGAGCACCAGCAGCCGGGCCGGCCGGACGAACGCGGCGGCCAGCGCGAGCCGGCGACGCTGGCCCGAGGACAGCGCGGAGGGCAGCGCGTGCGCCCGCTCGGCCAGGCCGAACTCCTCGATCTCCTCGGCGACGACCTGCTCGGCGTCGGCGACCCCGTGCCCGCGGGCGGTCAGCAGCAGGTGCTCGGCGCCGGTGAGGGAGGGGAAGAAGGCGTCGTCGTCCAGCACGGTGGCCACGGCCCGGCGGAAGCCGGCCTCGCGCTCGTCGACGTCCCGCCCCTCGAGCTGCACCGTGCCGCCCAGCGCCGGCAGCAGGCCGACGACGGTCTGCAGCACGGTGGACTTGCCGGCCCCGTTCGGGCCGATCACGCCCAGCGCCGTGCCGGCCTGCACGCTGACCGTGACCGGCGCGCAGACCGGCTCCCCGCCGTAGCCCACGGAGAGGTCGTGCACCTCGAGCAGCCCGTTCTTCGCCATCGTCGCAGCAGCGTAGGGCGCCCCCCTGTGCGGCTCAGCGCTCGGTGCGCTCCTCGGCGCGCTCCTCGACGGCCGCCTCGACGAAGGGCTCGGCCGGGGACGGCACCTCGGGCGCGGGCACCGGGCGCCCGGGCAGCACCAGGTTGAGCACGATGGCCACCACCGCGGAGACCACGATCCCCGAGCTGAACAGCGCACCCCACTCCCCCGCGATGCCGGCGATCGCGTCCGGGGCGGCCGCGATGCCCCGGCCCAGGGCGACCGACATGGCCACGATGAGCAGCGCGCGGGTGTCCAGGCCGTCCTTGCTCAGCAGCTCGATGCCGATCGCGCAGACCATCCCGAACAGCACCAGCACACCGCCGCCGAGCACCGCCGGCGGGACGGCGGCGAGCACCGCGGCCAGCTGGGGCAGCAGCGCCAGGCCGACCAGCACGCAGGCGCCGATGGTCACCACGTGCCGGCTCATCTGCTTGGTGAGCGCGACCAGGCCGATGTTCTGGCTGAACATCGTGGTCGGCAGCGCCCCGAACACCCCGCCCAGGACGGCGGACCCGCCCTCGGCCAGGATGCCGCCGCGCAGCTCGCGCCGGGTGGCCGGCCGACCCGCGCCGCCCTCGGTGACCGCGTGCACCGTGCCCACCGAGTCGACCATGTTCACCACGCCGACGATCGCCATCGACGCGATGGCCACCACCTCGAACGAGACGCCGAACGCGAACGGCGACGGGAAGGCCAGCACCGGCCGGTCACCGACGCCCGACAGGTCCAGCAGGCCGGCCGGGATGGCCACCAGGTAGCCCACGACGACGGCGATGAGCACCGACGCGGCCTTGGCCAGCCCGCGGGCGAACTGGTTGAGCACCACGGTCAGCACGAGCACCAGCCCGGCGACCCCGAAGTTCGTCCAGGACCCGAAGCCCTCGCGGCCGACCCCGCCGGCGGCCAGGTTGATCCCGCTGGGCAGCAGCCCCAGGCCGATCACCAGGATGATCGTCCCGGTCACCACCGGCGGGAACAGGAACGCGATCTTGTGGATGCCCAGCCCGATCGCCACCTGGACCAGCGCGGTGACGAGCACCCCGCCCAGCACGGCGTCCAGCCCGCGCTCGGCGGCCAGCGGGACGGCGACCGCGATGAACGCGAAGCCCGAACCCATCATCAGCGGCAACCGGCTGCCGACCGGGCCGATGCCGATGGTCTGCAGCAGCGTGGCCAGACCCGCGCACAGCAGCGCGGCCTGCACCAGCAGCACCGCCTCGCCGGTGGTCGCGCCGATGACCCCGGCCAGCAGGATCGCCGGGGTCAGGTTCGAGGTGAACATGGCCAGCACGTGCTGCAGGCCCAGCGGCACCGCCACGCCCCACGGCGGCATCGCGTCCGGGTCGCCCGGGTCCCGCCGTCCCGTGCCCTTGGTCGCCTTCGTCGTCGCCATGTCCTGCTCCCCCTGGCTCCCGCCGGTGCCCGGTGCACCGGCGACGGTGCCGAGACTGACGGGTCCGCGTCACAGCCAGGTCACAGGTCCGTGTCGGGCTCCGCGAAGTCGACGGCGGCCAGCAGGGCGGCCAGGCGCTCCCCGCGGACGGGGTGCACCTGGGTCACCCAGGCCACCCGGCCGGCCAGCTCCCGGCGCAGGGCCTGCCGGTCGCCGTCCACCGCCGCGAGGTCGGCCGCCGACGGGCCGCGGCGGACGGCGTTGGTCAGCCGGGCCCGGAGCGCGTCGAGCTCGGCGCGGGGCAGCGAGGGGCGCTCGTTGACCACGACGCCGGTGACCGCCTGGCGGGCGCCGCGCCCGCGCACCCGGGTCTTGGCCGGCTGCAGCGCGAACCCCTCGTCGGCGACGACGACCGCCACCCGGTGCCGCAGCGCGGCGGTGCCGCGCCGGCCGGAGAAGGTCAGGTCGTCGGCGTAGCGGGTGTAGACCGCGCCCGCCGCCGCGGCCAGCCCGGCCAGCCGCCGGTCCAGCCGGTGGGCGGCCAGGTTGGCCAGCTGCGGGGACGTCGGCGCCCCCTGCGGCAGGTGCGGGGTGGCCAGCGCGGCCCGGACGTGGGCACGGGCGCCCTCGCTGCCGCCCGGCGGCATGGTCGCCAGGTCGTCCCGGGTGGCCGAGGTGGTGCACAGCCCGGTCAGCAGGGAGGCCACCGGCTCGGGGTAGCCGGCCGAGCGCAGCGTCGCCCACACCCGGCCGGCGCGGACCGTGGCGAAGAACGCCGCCAGGTCCAGGGTGAGCAGCTCCTCGGCACCCACGTGCTGCCGCGCCCCGGTCAGGGCGGAGCGGCCGGCGACGAACCCGTGCGCGGCGGGGTGCGGCGGGATCGGGGCGAGCACCCGGTCCAGCAGCACCCGCTGCACCGCGCGCAGCCGCGGGGTCGGCACCTCCAGCAGGCGGGGCACCCGGCCCGGGCGGGGCAGCCACCGGCGGCGGTAGAGCTGCAGGTGACCGGCCGGCTCGGTGCGCTGGCGACCCTGCGGGTCGGCGTACCAGGAGAGGTGGTCGAGGTCGGTGCCCAGCATCTCGGCGACGTCGGCCAGGTCGTGCAGCGGGTGCACCGGCCAGCGGGCGCGACCCATCCGGGTGGTGGTCGGCAACCAGGCCCGCACCCGGGGCTCGGCGGGACGGGGCAGCGGCTCGCCGTCGTCGTCGAGCCGGGGCCGGGCGTCGAGCAACTCCTCCCGCACGCCGAGGAGGAACCCGGCCAGCTCCCGCGGAGCGTCCCGCGGCGGCTCCCGGTGGGCCGCGACCGCGGCGGCCGCCACGGCGGGCAGCCAGTCCGGCGCCGGGTCCAGCACCACCCGGCCCTGCTCGACCAGCGCCGGCGCGGACCACTCCGGGGAGCCCAGGAACGCGGCGGCCAGCGCGCGGGCGGTGCGGGTGCCGGGTGGTTTCACGTGGATCGTGCGGTGGCGCGGGTCGACCGGTCCCGTCGTCCCGACGCTGAGCTGCGCGGAGCGCTGCGTCGCGCCGGAGGCGTGGTGGTGGAGGCTGCGTGCGGTCCCCGGGGCATCCCCGGAGCTGCCGGCCCGACCTGCGGCACGGCGTCCTCGAGCCCGCGCCACCGCATGCCGGCCACCTTCCCAGACCCGTCCGCCGGGCTCTACCTTCTGCGGCGTGGCCCGATCCGTCGTCCTGCTCCGCGGCATCAACGTCGGCCGGGCCAAGCGGATCGGCATGGGCCCGCTGCGGGAGGCGCTCACCGCCCGCGGGTACACCGACGTCGCCACGCACCTGCAGAGCGGCAACGTCGTGCTGACCACCGACCTCGTCGAGGACGAGCTGGCCGCCGACGTGCACGCCTGCATCCAGGCCGACTTCGGGCACGACGTGGCGGTCGCCGTCCGGTCCGCCGCCGAGGTGGCCGCCGTCGTGGACAGCGGCCCGGTCGCGCTGCCCGACGGCGCCGACCTGGACCCGGCCCGCTACCTGGTCACGTTCCTGCCCGCCGTCCCCGACCCGGCCGCGGTGTCCGCGGTCCCGGTGGCCGGGCCCGGGGAGGGCGCCTGGGCGCTGCGGGGACGCGACCTGCACCTGTGGCTCCCCGACGGCGTCCTGGACACCCCGGTCGGCAGCTGGCGGTGGGACCGCCTGCTCGGCGCGCCGGGCACCGGTCGCAACTGGACGACGGTCACCCGGGTCGCGGAGCTGGCCGGACGCCCCGGGGGGTGAGGTCGGGGGCACCCCGGAGGTGCCCCCACCAGGTCGTCGTGGTCGACTGTCGGGGTCCGGGCCGTCCCCGGCGCCCCGCGACGACGACGAGAGGGACCCGCGTGGACCGCGACACGGCGAGCCCGGTGTGGCCGTCCGTCGCACCCCCGGACGCCCCACCGGGGTGGATGTGGCCGCTGGCCCGGGTCTCCGAGCTCCCCCGCGTCCGGGCCCAGCTGCGCCGTCACCTGACCGCCGAGCTGGGCGACGACCTCTCCGCCGAGGACGCCGAGCTGGTCGACCGGGTCGTGCTCGCCTTCGACGAGATGGCCTCCAACGCCCTGCGGCACGGCGGGGCCGACGTCACCGCCCGGGTCGCCCCGCACCGGCGCTCCTGGCTGGTGGAGGTCTGCGACTCCGCGCCCGTCCGACCGCCGACGCCGGCCATCGGGCGGGACCCCAGCAAGGGCGGGCTGGGGCTGTACCTGATCGCCGAGATGTCCACCGCGCACGGCTGGCACACCCACGGCGCCGCCAAGAGCGTCTGGGCCCTGCTCCCCCGCTGAGCCCCGGCCGGCCTCAGTCCAGCCGCAGCGCGACCAGCGCGACGTCGTCCTCGGAGTCCTCCGGGCGCAGCCGGGCCACGACCGCGTCGCAGAACGCCTCCAGCGCCTCCCGGCCCGGACCCACCGGGCCGAGCTCGGCGAGCAGGCCGGTCAGCCGGGGCAACCCGTCGTCCAACGGCATCTGCCGGCTCTCGACCAGGCCGTCGGTGTAGAGCAGCACGGTGGCGCCGGGCTGGACCACCAGCTCGTGCTCGGTGCGCGGTGCCCGGTCGTCGACGCCCAGCATCAGGTCGGCCCGCGCGGTGGCCAGCTCCTGGACCGTGCCGTCGGGCCGCAGCACCATGATCGGCGGGTGCCCGGCGTTGGACCAGCGCACCCGGGTGCCCCCGGCCTCGCCGGCCGGCTCCAGGCGGGCGATGGCCGCGGTGCCCATCGTGTCCACCTGCAGGCCGGTGATCGCCCGGTCCAGGTCGGCCAGGACCGCCGCCGGACCCCACCCCGACCGGTGCGCGATGCCGCGCAGCAGCCCGCGCAGCTGACCCATGGCGGCGGCGGCCTCCGTGTCGTGGCCGACGACGTCGCCGATCACCACCATCGTGCCGCCGTCGGGCTGGCGGAAGGCGTCGTACCAGTCACCGCCGACCTGCGCGGCCTCCGCGGCCGGCAGGTAACGGACGGCGATCCGGGCCCCCGGCGTGGCCGGCGGGGCGGTGAGCAGGCTCAGCTGCAGCTCCTCGGCGATCCGCCGCTGCTGCTCGTACAGTCGCACGCTGTCCAGGGCGAGGGCGGCCCGGTCGGCCACCTCCCGGCCGGCCGCGAGGTCCTCGTCGTCCATCGGCGGGCGGTCGGCACCGCGGTGCACCGACAGCGCACCCACCGACCGGCCCCGCGCCACCAGCGGGAACGTCACCCCGGACACCGCGTCGGCGGGGACCTCGCCGGTCGTGCAGGTCGCGGAGTCGCCGAGCACGGGAACCACGGCCCGGGCCAGCTGGTCGAGGGCCAGGGCCGGGGTGAGGTCGCCGGCCAGCATGGCGCCGAACCCGGAGGTCACCTCGGCGATCATCGCCAGCCGGGCCGCGCTGCGGACCACCTGGTCCTGCGCCCGGCGGCGCTCGGTGACGTCGAGGAAGTACACGCTGAGGCCGTCGGGGCCCGGCCACGCGCGCACCTCGAACCAGGCGTCCAGCGGCGGCGGGTAGTAGGCGTCGAACACCACCGGCTGACCGGTCTCGGCCGCCCGCCGGTAGTGCAGCTCGAAGTCGCTGCCGACCGCGAGCGGGAACAGCTCCCACACCACCCCGCCGAGCATCTCGTCGCGGCCGCGGCCGAGCACCCGCTCGGCCTCGGCGTTGACGTAGCTGAACCGCCAGTCGGCGTCGAGGGAGAAGAAGGCCGCCGACATCGACTCGAGCACCCGGGAGACGCGCGCCTCGGCGTCCCGCTCGCGGGTGGTGTCGTAGGCGACGCCGAGCACCCGGGCGGTGCGACCGGTCTCGTCGGCCACCGCCCGACCACGGCCGACCACCCAGCGGGTGCGCCCGTCGGGCAGCTGCACCCGGTACTCGACGTCGAGCACCCCGACGGTGTCGATGGTCTGCTGCAGCGCGTCGGCCACCCGGGGGACGTCATCGGGGTGCAGCCGGGCGTTGAAGTCCGCGAGCGACTCGCCGAAGGAACCTCGCTCGTACCCGAACATCTCGACGAGGCGGTCGTCCCACACCAGGCGTCCGGAGGCCAGGTCCCAGTCGAAGCTGCCGATGCCGGCGGCTTCTGCCGCCAACTCCTGCACCAGAGCCGTCATCGGCAGATCGCGGCCCTCCATGCCTCCGATCATGCCTGTCCCCACCGACAACCGTCGACCACGACGGGCAGGATGGGCGCGTGGGGCACGGGGTGGACAGCGTCTTGGCCGGGGCCCGGGTGGGGCTCACCCGCTACGACCCGGCGGGCACGGCGGCCGCCCTGGACCGCGGTGCGCTCGTCGTCGACACCCGGACGGAGACCCAGCGCGCCGAGCAGGGCGAGCTGCCCGGCGCCCTGGTCATCGACCGGACCGTGCTGGAGTGGCGGCTGGACCCCACCTCGGGCAGCCGGATCCCCGAGGCCACCGGGTGGGACGTCGAGGTCGTCGTGGTCTGCCATGAGGGCTACAGCTCCAGCCTGGCCGCGGCCAGCTTGCGGGCGGTGGGCCTGCACCGGGCCGGGGACCTCGCCGGTGGGTTCGCCGCCTGGCGGGACGCCGGGTTCCCGGTCGGCCGCGGCCCGGCCGACGTCCGGCGCTAGCGTCCCCGCATGGCCACCATCCACCCCAGCGCCACCCTCGTCCCCGGCAAGCTGGAGCTGCTTCAGGCCTGGGTGCCCACCCAGCCCTGGGCGGAGGGCCTGGACACCTCCGCCCTGGAGCAGGTGGGCGCCTACCGGTTCGACGACCCGGCCGGCGAGGTGGGCACCGAGACCTTCCTGCTGCGCACCGGCGACGGCACGGTGCTGCAGGTGCCGCTCACCTACCGCGCGCAGCCGCTGGACGGCGCCGAGCTGGTCGGGACGACGCAGCACTCCGTGCTGGGCACCCGCTACGTCCACGACGGCCCGGCCGACCCGGTGTACGCCGCCGCCCTCGCCGCGGCCCTGCTCACCGGCACCCCGCAGGCCGAGCTGGAGCTGCAGACCCCGGGCGGCCCCGTCGTCCGGGAGCCCACTGCCCGGGTGCACGTCGACGGCGCGCTGGGCACCGTCGGCCCGCCGCCGTCGGACGCCGAGGTCGCCGTCAGCACGGTCGGGACGACGACGGTGCTGGCCACCGGCGCCGCGGACCTGGTGCTGCTGCGGGTGCTGGGCGGCGCGGAGGAGGGCTCCGTGGGCGGTTCGGTGCTGCGCGGCACCTGGACCGGCCAGGACACCCCGGTCCTCCTCGCCCTCGCCCGCTGACCCCCGCGCGCCGGATGTGACACGTCGTCGGGTCCTGGCCCCCGGACACCGCGACGAGTCACATCGAGCAGGAACCCCGGGGCCGCGGCTCAGCGGCCGACGGCGTAGCCCTGCATGCCGCGCGGGTTGGCGGCCGCGCGGAGCAGCCCGGAGGTCGGGTCGGCGCTGACCGC
This sequence comes from Klenkia terrae, assembly GCF_037083865.1. NCBI lineage: Bacteria > Bacillati > Actinomycetota > Actinomycetes > Geodermatophilales > Geodermatophilaceae > Klenkia > Klenkia terrae. The sequence continues at coordinate 21,036 of NZ_JBAPLV010000035.1, forward strand.
CGACAGCCGGCCCAGCGACCACGGGTCGGCGACGACGACGGTGTGGCCGCGGCGGCGCAGGTCGGCGATCACCGACTCCCCCACCCGGGACTCCACGACCACCTCGCCCACGTTGGTCTCGCGCGGGTAGAACGACGACGGGAACGCGGTGGTGTGCCAGGCCGGGGCGTCGATCGCGGCCTGCAGGTCCAGCCCGCGGTGGGTGTGCGCCAGCCAGAAGCACAGCTGCCACTGCTCCTGCTGGTCCCCGCCGGGGGTGCCGAAGGCCAGCCAGCGGCCGGTCTCGCGCTCGCGGGCCAGCGTCGGGGTCAGCGTGGTGCGCGGCCGCTTGCGCGGGGCGAGGGAGTTGGGCAGGTCCCGGTCCAGCCAGAACATCTGGGCCCGGGTGCCGAGCGGGAAGCCCAGCTCGGGGATGACCGGGGAGCTCTGCAGCCAGCCGCCGGACGGGGTGGCAGAGACGATGTTGCCCCAGCGGTCGACGACGTCGACGTGGCAGGTGTCGCCGCGGGTGGTGCCGTCGGGCTCGGTGATGTGCTCGCCGGTGCGGGCCACGGTGGGCTCACCGACGCCGGCGCCGGTGCTGTAGGTCCCGGACGGATCCGTCACGTGCCGGGGCAGCCGGGGCGGGCGCCCGTCGGGTGACCCGGGCCGCAGCTCCAGGCTTGCGGTGTCACCGACGAGCGCCCGCCGCTCGGTTGCGTACCGAGGGGAGAGCAGGTCCTGCAGTGGTACGTCGGGCACGTCCCCGTACCAGGCCTCGCGGTCGCCCATGGCCAGCTTGACCGCCTCGACGGTGGCGTGGACGACCTCGGCCTGTGGTGCCTGCTGACCAGCTCCTGCGCCCGGTGCCAGCGCCGGGAGTCCGTCCAGCATCGCCATCGCCTGGAGCAGTGCCGGTCCCTGGGACCACGGCCCGGCCTTCGAGACGTCCCACCCTCGCCAGTCGGTCGTGACCGGGGACTCGTACGTCGGCTGCCAGCTGGCGAGGTCGTGCCCGGTGAGGAAGCCCGCGTGGTCACGACCGGAGTCGTCACGCACGGGGCGCCGGGAGAACACGTCGATCGCATCGGCGACGAATCCGGAGTACCAGGCCGCGAGCGCCGCATCGATGCCCGCCTCCCGGGAGGGTCCGCGCGCTGCGTCGAGCAGCCGGCGGTAGGTGGAGGCGAGGACAGGGTTGCGGAACAGGCGACCGGCGACCGGAGGAGCTCCGTCGGCGGCGAGCCAGGTGGCGGCCGAGGTCGGCCAGTGGGTGGTGAAGTGCTCGGAGACCGAGTCGACGGTCGCTGCCACCCGCGGGGAGAGGGGGTGGCCGGTCTCGGCGTACTCGACGGCGAAGCGGAGGACGGCGTCCAGCGGCAGGCTGCCGTGGTCGCGGAGCAGGGTCAGCCAGGCACCGACGGCACCGGGGACGGTGGCCGCGAGCAGGCCCGTACCGGGGACCAGCTCGAGACCGAGTGCCTCGAATCCTTCGATGGTGGCTGCGGCCGGGGCGACCCCCTGGCCCGAGAGCACGGCGGCCCGGCCCGCGAACCCACCGCTCCCGCCGCGGGCGAAGACGATCGGGACCTCGCCACCGGGCCCGTTGAGGTGCGGCTCGACGACGTGGAGCACGAAGCCTGCGGCGACGGCGGCGTCGAACGCGTTCCCGCCGGCCTCGAGGGTCGCCATCCCGGCCGAGCTGGCGAGCCAGTGCGTCGAGGCGACCATGCCGAAGGTGCCGGTGAGCTCGGGACGGGTCGTGAACACCTGGCCAACCTACGGACCCCGCTGCTGGGTCGCAGCGTGCCCGAGGAGCCCGACGTCCAGGCGACGCCCCGCACCACCGCACGACGCCGCGCCCGGACCGCAGGGCGGGACGCCGGGACCGGCCCGGGGACGACGGCGGGGACGAGCAGGCGGGCCGAGCCGGCCGGTCGGACCGGGGACGGCCGCGGCAGCTCACGCATCGGGGCCGGGTCGTCGTCGTCCGGCGCGCGGTGCCGGGCGACCGGGACCGCGACGGGGCGGACGGCGGGCCGGCCCCAGGCGAGGTTCTCGCCACCGGGCCCGGCGCCCCAGGAACCCAGCGCGCGGTAGGCGGCGCGGATCCAGGCCACCAGCCGCACCAGGGTCAGCACGGGGGCCGGCGACCGGCGGGCCACCGGGGCCGGGACGAGCCGGGCCACCGGGAAGGCCTGGTGGGTGGCGACGGCGCGCTGGGCCAGCGCGACGCGCTCGGCCGACGTGAGCCGGGACAGCGGGGTCGTCGACGGGGCGCGGACGGCGGCGTCGGCGGCCCGGAGCCGAGCTGCGCTGCTGGGCCTGATGACCGGGTACTGCAGCGTGTCGGTCACGGGTTTCTCCTTCCTCGCTCGGAGCGGGGCCGCAGCCGGGTGCAGCTGCGGACAAGGAGAAGAGTGACCCGTGGGACGGGCGGGACGACGCCGCGCGGACACGCACCGGGACGCGCGTGACCGAACCGTTGTGCACGCCGTCCACCCGGCCGGTGACCGGCCTCCGGGACGGGCCACAAGTCGACCTGCAGCGGCGTTTACGCAGGTGGACTTCCGGAACGGAGTCGGTGACCTCGCGCCGCGCCGCGTGGGGCGGGCGTGTCGGGTGTGACGGGGGAGGTCAGTGCCGGACGGCGCGGGGGTCCGCGCCGACCGAGCGCAGCGCCTGGACCAGCAGCGCACCCAGCGGCCCCTCGGCCACCGTGTAGTAGACGTACGTGCCCTCGCGGCGGCCCTGGACCAGCCCGGCCAGCCGCAGCTTGGACAGGTGCTGGCTCACCGCTGTCGGCGAGGTGCCGGCCAGCTCGGCGAGGCAGGCCACGTTGGACTCGCCCTGGGCCAGCGCCCACAGCACGGAGAACCGGGTGGGGTCCGAGAGCATGCGCAGCAGGTCGGTCGCGGCCCGGACCTGGGCAGGGTCGGGCATCGCGAAGTCGTCGATGCCCTGGTGCACACCCGGGATGCTAGTGCGGCAGGCTGCGCGGTGTGGCCTCCCGCATCCCCCTCGTGATCGACACCGACCCCGGCATCGACGACGCCCTGGCGATCCTGCTGGCGCTGGCCAGCCCGGAGGTGGACCTGCAGCTGGTCACCGCGGTGCACGGCAACGTCGGCCTGGCGCAGACCACGGAGAACGCGCTGCGGGTGCTGCACCTGGCCGGCCGCTCCGACGTCCCGGTCGCCGCCGGTGCCGCCGGGCCGCTGGTGCACCCGATCCCCGAGCGGGCCGGCCACGTGCACGGCGCCGCCGGGCTGGGCGGGGTCGAGCTGCCCGCCTCCCCCGCCCCGCTGGACCCGCGACCGGCCGTCGTGGCGCTGGCCGAGCTGCTGCTGGCCCACGACCCGGGCACCGTGACCGTCGCCCCGATCGGCCCGCTGACCAACATCGCGCTGCTGCTGCACGTGTTCCCCGAGGCCGCGGCCCGCATCGGCCGGGTGGTCTGGATGGGCGGCTCGGCCACCCGCGGCGGCAACGTCACCGCGGCCGCCGAGTTCAACGCCTGGGCCGACCCGGAGGCGGCCGCCGCGGTGCTCGGCTCCGGCCTGCCGGTGACGATGGTCGGCCTGGACGTCACCCTGCCGACCGTGCTCACCGAGACCGGGATCGCCCGCTTCCGCGAGGGCGGCGGCCACGTCGGCGCCACCGCCGCCGGCGTGCTCCGCCAGTACGTGGACGCCGCCCGCGACCGCTACGGCATCGACGGCGTGGTGGTGCACGACGCGTTGGCGCTCACCGAGGCGATCGTCCCGGGCACGCTGACCACGGTGCGCCGCGACGTCGTCGTCGGCACCACGCTCGGCGCGGCCCGCGGCCAGACGCTGGTCGACCGCCGGTCGGTGGCCGAGCACGGGGTCGAGGTCGCCGAAGCCGTCGACAGCGCGGCCGCGGTGGAGTTCCTGGTCAGCCGGCTGGAGACCTACGGCGCCTGATCGGCGTCCGAGCTCTGCTGATCCAAGAACGTCTCGACCACGCCGGCCATCGCGTCGGCGTGGGTGAAGAGGAACAGGTGCCCCCCGCCGCGGACGACGTGCAGCCGGCCCCGCGGCAGCCGCGCGGCGATCAGCCGGGCGTTGGCCAGCGGGATGATCGGGTCGTCGTCCCCGGCCAGCACCAGGGTCGGCATCTCCAGCCGGTGCAGCCACGGCAGGCTGGACCACCGGCGCAGCGCGGCGATCTGGCACAGGTAGCCGTAGGGCGTGGGCGGGTGGGCCGAGCGCTGCGCGGCGTGCTCGCCGAGCAGGTCGGGGTGGTCCTGGATCCCGCCGCCGTACAGCGTCGGGGCCACCCGGGTCAGGTAGCCCGGTGAGTAGTAGCGCATCGGCGAGGCCAGGATGCTGATCGCCGCCGGCCGCCCGGGCAACGAGACCCAGCCGGGGGTGGTGCCGGCCAGGACCAGCCGCCGGACGACGTCCGGGTGCCTCCGGGCGAGCTCCTGGACCAGCGCGCCGCCCCAGGACAGGCCCAGCACGTCCACCCGCTCGTGCCCGACCGCGCGGACCAGCTCGGCGACCACCCCGGCCAGCCGGCGCAGCGTCGGCGGGTAGTGCGGCGTGGAGCTGCCGCCCACGCCCGGGGCGTCGAAGGTGATCGTCTCCCGGTCGGCGAGGTGCTCGCGGAAGGTGTCGAACAGGTCGCCGGTCGCGCCGATGCCGTTGACCAGCAGCAGCGGGTGCCCGGCCCCGGCGTGGTCGACCCGGACCCGCAGCGAGAACCCGCCGACGTCCAGCTGCTGCGGTGCCGCGGTGCCCGCCGTCATGCGTGGCCGCCGCGGACGTAGCTGCCCGGCGCGTCCAGCGTGGCCGGGTGCGCGGTGCTGCCGAGGGTCTTCTTCGCCTTCCGCTTCGGCCCGCTGCGCGGCTCGAGCCACTCCACCCAGTGGTCCCACCAGGAGCCCTGGTGCTCGGTGGCCTGCTCCAGCCACTCGTCGGCGCTCGGGGCGGCCGCGCCCTCGGGGACGGGGTCCGTCGTCCGGTAGGAGCCCTTCGGGTTGCCCGAGGGGTTGATCAGCGCCTGGATGTGGCCCTGGCTGCTGAGCACGAACTGCACGTCGCCGCCGAGCAGGTCGACCGTGGGGTAGCAGGCGCGCCACGGGCAGATGTGGTCGGTGACCGCGCCGACGACGTAGGCGTCGGCGGTCACCCGGCCCAGGTCCACCGCGGTGCCCAGCACCCGCAGCTCGCCGGGGTGGGTCAGCGCGTTGCTCTGCGCCATGTCCATGAAGTCCCCGTGCAGGCCGGCGGGCAGGTCGACCGCGTCGGCGTTCCAGGCCAGCACGTCGAAGGCCGGCGGGTTCTTGCCCATCAGGTAGTTGTTGACCCAGTAGTTCCAGACCAGGTCGTTGGGCCGCAGCCAGGCGAAGACCCGGGCCAGCTCCCGGCCGCTGAGCACGCCGTCCGAGCGGCTCTTGCGGCCCGCGGCGGCCACCACCGGCCCGGAGATGAACGTGCCCACCTGCGAGGGCACCTCGAAGTCGATCAGGGTGACCAGGAACGTCACGCTGGCGAACCGGTCGTCGCCGGCGGTGGCCAGGTGGCCCAGCAGCCCGGCGCCGGTGATCCCGCCGGCGCAGACGCCGAGCATGTTCATGTCCGGGGACCCGGTGATGTCCCGGACGACGTCCGAGGCCTCCAGGGCCGTCCGGGCGTAGGAGTCGTAGTCCCACGCCGCGTCGGCCGAGGTCGGGTTGGCCCAGCTGAGCATGAAGACCTGGTGGCCATGGCTGACCAGGTGCTCGACCATGCTGCGGCCCGGGGCCAGGTCCAGCACGTAGTACTTGTTGATCTGCGGCGGCAGCACCAGCATCGGCCGGGCGTGCACCTGCGGCGTGGTCGGCTCGTACTGGATCAGCTCGGCGATCTCGTTGGACCAGACCACCTTGCCGGGGGTGGCCGCGATCGTCTCGCCGATCACGAACGGCCGGCTGTCCACCATCGAGGGCATGCCGCCGTTGGCCTTGATGTCGTGCAGCGCGTGCCGGGCGCCGTCGACCAGGCTGCGGCCGCGGGTCTCGCGGGCCCGCCTCAGCGCGGCCGGGTTGCCCAGCAGGGTGTTCGTCGGCGCCACGGCCTCGGTGAGCAGCCGGAGCAGGAACTGGGCGCGCAGCTTGCTCTTCTCGTCGAGCTCCAGGTCGTCGACGACGCCGAGCACGGCCCGGTTCCAGGCCAGGTAGGACTGGCCCAGCCGCTTGTAGACCGGGTTCTCCTGCCAGGCCGGGTCCTTGAAGCGGCCGTCCTTCCGGTCGGGCTCGATCCCCGAGGTGCCCACGGCGACCCGGGCGAGCTGGGCGGTCAGGTCCACCCCGCGGCGGGTGAGCGCACGGGGCTGCCGGACGACGGTGCCGACCAGCCGGCGCGCGGCGGCGATGCCCTGGGTGGGGCTCAGCGCGACCGGCAGCACCCCGGTCAGCGCCTCGATCGCGGCCTCGACGAGCTCGAGGTCGGACTGCTGCTCCGCCGGCTCGGCGACGGTGGTGGAGTCCGGTGCGGTCCGGTCCTCGGTCTGGGTCATGCGGAGTCTCCCGACCTCGTGCAGCACCGGGCCCGGACGGCCGTGTGCTGCCGGTCACATCCTGCCCCGGGGGTGCCGCACCCGCGCGGCCGGGCAGCGCTCCCGTCTGCGCCTCGACAGGTGATGATCACCAGGTGGACAACGAGCCCTTCTTCCACGGCACGGCCGCGGCCCTGCGCCCGGGCGACCACCTCGTCGCCGGGCTGGTCGTCCGCGAGGTCGAGGGCTGGACGCGGCTGACCCCCGAGGCGCTGGCGGCCTGGCGGACCCGGCTCGCTGCGCTGCGCACGGATCCGAGCGCCAAGATCGTGGACCGACACCCGCCAATCCGGTCGTCCACTCGTGGCGGATCGGTGCCCGGTCAGCGCTCTGAACTGCACCTTCGTCTTGTCGACCGCTCGCCGAGCTAGTAAAGTATCGAACAGGTGTTCGACTACGGAGAGGGGACGAGCCTTGGGACTCGACGATGGTGTCGACCCCTTCCCCGACACCGGCATGTTCGGCACCGCCACGTTCTCCGAGGCCGTCTCCGAGGCGTGGGCGGCGCTGGACGCCGAGGTGGCGGCGACCCGGGAAGCCGAACGCGAGGACGCGCCGGCCAGGGCAGCTGTCGACAAGGCTGTCCGCACCGCGGAGCGGGAGGCCGCGCGGCAGCTGTCGATGACCGTCCCCGACGAGATCGCAGCGGTGCTGGCCGGTGCGCTCGGACTGGTCGATGCCGATGCGCCCCTGGGTGGGCCGGGTGTGGTCGCCCCGACGTTGCTGGCGCGGGTGCGCGGGCTGGCGCAGCTGGTCAACGTGGTGGACACCGCCCTCGCCCACGCCGTCCGCGCAGCGGAGAACGCGCAGGCTGCGGAGTTCGACGGGCACAAGACGATGCGGTCCTGGCTGCCCGGCCACCTCAACGTGTCCCCGGCGACCGCACGCCGGGTCGTGCGGGCCGGGCGCACCCTGGAGCAGCTGCCGCGTTGGGACGCCGCCGCCGGCGAGGGCCGGGTGACCCCCGACCAGACCGCGACCGTGGCCAAGGTGGCGACCCCCGCCCGACTGGCCACTGCTGCCGACCTGGGTGTGGACCTGCACGGCGACGAAGGCCTGGATGCCGCCCTGCTCGGCTGCGCGATCGGTCCCACGCCCGATGCACTGACGTCGATGGTCAAGCGGGCCCTGGACTGGATCGACCCCGACGGCCCCGAACCCGACCCCACGAAGAAGCGCGAACTGCACCTGACCCCGGACGCCGACGGCGGCGGTGGCAGCATCCACGGCCGGCTGGACGCCGTGGGGTTCGAGAAGGTCACCACGGCGCTGACGGCCCACCAGCAAGCCGGCCGGATCGCCGGCGACGACCGCTCCCACGCCCAGCAGATGGGCGACGCCCTCGTCCAGCTCGCCGACAACGCCCTCGCTGCAGCGACGACTCCGATGCTGCGCACCAACCACGCCCACATCGCAGCCACCATCAGCGCCGAGGACCTGCTCGACCACCAGACCGTCACCGGCGCCGCCCGCTTGGGCTCCGGCCAGACCGTGCCCAACACCGTCGTCCAGCAGATCGCCTGCGACTCGATCATCACCCGGGTGCTCTTCGGCCCCGACGGGATGCCGTTGAACATCGGCCGCGCCCAACGCCTGGTCCCCGCCCATATCCGCAGGGCCGCCGAGGCCCGCGACGGCGGGTGCGTGTTCGCCGGCTGCCCGGCCCCGACCTGGTGGTGCGACGCCCACCACGTCCTGGAATGGCTCGCCGACCACGGCGACACCAGCGTGGAGAACACCGCCCTGCTGTGCGAACGACACCACACCAAGGTCCACCACGGCTACGCCGTGGAATGGGACCCCGTCCAGGGACGATGGCGCACCCACCGCGAGGACGGCACCGAGATCATCACCGGCTACCCACCTCGGTAGGTGGGGTGCTGCCGGTCAGCTGAGGGCGTCGACCTGCTGCTGGGCGGCGTCCCGCTCGGCCTCGGCGCGCTGCAGGTCCTCGTCGGCCGCGGTGCGGTCGGCCTCGGCCTGCTCGGCCTCGCGGTCGGCGGTGGTGGCCTCGTCGGCCGCCTGCTCGGCCCGCTCCCGGGCCTGGGCCAGGGCCGTCTCCAGCTCCTCCACCCGCCCGTCGGCGTCCTCGCGGGCCCGGCGGGCAGCGTCCACGGCCTGGGCCGCCTCCTTCGCCGCCGTCGCGGCCTGCTCGGCCTCGCCCGCCGCCTCGTCCACCGCGGACCGGGCCGACCGCAGCTCGGCCCGGGCGGTCCGCAGCTGCTCCTCGGCCTCCCGGCGCGCGGCCCGCTCGGCCTTGGCGGTGCGGGCGGCGTCCAGGTCCACCGGCGGCGGGGGCGGTGCGGCCGGCGCGGACGGCGCGGACGGACGGCGGGGCGGGCGACCGGTGGGCGCGACGGGCTCCGGCGTCCCCAGGCCGTTGTAGGTGAGCGCCCCGGTCAGCCGGCCCTCGAGCACCTGCTCGGCGGCCGACGGGTCGGCCACGGCGGCCTTGAGGGTCTCCTCCACCTGCACGACGACCTGGTCGCTCACCGGGTGCCCGGCGCGGCGGGCCAGCTTGGCGGCCTCCCGCGCGACCGCCCGGACCACCTGCCGGCGCTGCTTGTCCAGCGCGCGCAGCTGGTCGGGGTCCAGGTCGTCCTGGGCGCGGCGGAGCAGGTCGCCGAGCTCGACGAGCTCCTGCACCTGGTCGCCGGACTCGCGCACCAGCAGGTTGACCGTCCAGGCGGCCAGCGTCGGCTTGCCCAGCTCGCCCAGCCGGCGGGCCAGGCCCTTGTCGGTGCGCTTGGCCTGCGCGACCGCGTCGGTGCGGGCGCCGATGAAGTCCGCGGGCAGCGCGGCGTAGAGCCCGTCGGCGACCTCGTCGAAGTCCACCTCCCCAGCCTAGGGAGACCCGGCGGAGGTTTGTCCGACCGCCGTCCTGATCATGAGCTGGGGCATGGAGACCGTGCACGGTCACGCGGGGGACCACGACGCGTTCACGCTGACCACCGAGGACGCCGGGGACGGCGAGGTGGTGGCCCGGGTGGCCGGGACGCTGGACTCCGCGCACGGGCCCGCCCTGCACCAGGCGCTGCTGGGGGCCCTGCGGCAGGCGCCCGAACGCCTGGTCGTGGACCTGTCCGGCGTGTCCTTCTTCGGCTCGGCCGGGGTGACCGCGCTGGTGTGGCTCAGCCAGCACCCCGAGGCCGCCGGCAAGCGGGTGCGCGTGGTGGCCACGAGCCGGGTGGTCACCGGACCGCTGGAGCTGACCGGTCTGCTGCAGCGGCTGGACGTGTCGGGGATGCCGGTGGAGTCCCGTCCGCCCGAGGACCCGACCGGGCCGGCGGTGCCGCCGTCGGTTTGACTGCGGCCATGAGCAACCGCGAGAAGGCCGAGACCCTGCTCCGCCTGCACACCGCCCCCGAGCTGCTGACAGTGGTGAACGTGTGGGACGTGATCACCGCGACCGTCGTGGCCGGCCTGCCCGCCACGAAGGCGCTGGCCACCGCCAGCCACTCGATCGCGGCGTCCTACGGCTACGCCGACGGGGAGAACATCCCGGTCGACACCATGATCGAGGCCGTGGGCCGGATCGCGGCGGCCGTGGAGGTGCCGGTGTCGGCGGACCTGGAGGCCGGCTACGGCGACGCCGGGGAGACGGTGCGCAAGGCGATCGGCGTCGGCGTGGTCGGGGCCAACCTCGAGGACCAGATGAAGCCGCTGGACCAGGCCGTGGCCGCCGTGGCCGCCGCGGTCGCCGCCGGCGAGGCCGAGGGCGTGCCGTTCGTGCTGAACGCCCGCACCGACGCCTTCGTCAAGGCCGGCGACCGCCCCAGGGCCGATGTCCTCGCCGACGCGGTCGAGCGCGGGAAGGCGTTCCTGGAGGCCGGCGCGGCCTGCGTGTTCGTGCCGGGCCTGCTCGACGAGCCGACCGTGGTGAAGCTGGTGGAGGGCATCGGCGAGCGCCGGGTGTCGGTGATCAACGTGCCCGGCTCGCTGCCGCAGGACCGGCTGGCCCAGCTCGGCGTCGCCCGGGTCTCGTTCGGCCCGTGGACCCAGCGGCTCGCGCTGACCGCCTTCGCCGACTTCGCGCTGTCGGCCACCCGCGGCGGCAACCTCCCGGCCGGCATCCGCCCCCTGAACTGACCTCCCCACCCACCCACCCATCCGGCGGTGATCATGGGGTTGTGG
>NZ_JBAPLV010000036.1:0-31339 GCF_037083865.1 Klenkia terrae
CCAGCACCCTCCGCCCTGAAATCACACCCGTGTCATTCGGACTTACTCATCTAGGACCCGCCGTGTGATCGGCGCCTCACGACCGGTCGCGCAGCGGGCTCTCCGCCGGCCAGGTCGTGCCGGTGCGCAGCTGGGGCTTGAGCACCTTGCCGCCGGCGTTCCGCGGCAGCGGCTCGTCGCGGACCACCACGAACTGCGGCACCTCGAAGTCGGCCAGCAGGGTCGCGGCGTGCGCCCGCAGCTCGGCGGCGGTCGGGGCGGTGCCCGGCCGTGGGACGACGACGGCGCCCACCTTCTCCCCGAGCACCGGGTCGGGCACCCCGACCACCGCGACCTCGCCGACGGCCGGGTGCGCGGCCAGGGCGTTCTCCACCTGGACGCAGTACACGTTCTCCCCGCCGCGGTTGATCATGTCCTTGGCGCGGTCGACGACGTAGGTGAGCCCGTGCTCGTCGACCCGGGCGAGGTCGCCGGTGTGCAGCCACCCGTCGACGAACGCCGCGGCGGTGGCCGCCGGGTTGCCCCAGTACCCGGTGCCCACGTTGGGTCCGCGGACCAGCAGCTCGCCGACCCCGCTGACCGGGTCGGGGTCGGCGACGGCCACGTCGACCACCGGGGCCGGGAAGCCGACCGAGTCGGCGTGGTCGGCGGCGAGCTCGTGCGGCAGGTAGGTCGACACCGACGCGGTCTCGCTGAGCCCGAACCCGTTGCCCACCCGGGCGGTCGGGAACGCGGCCTGGATCCGGTGCACCAGGTCCGGGGCGATCGGCGCACCGCCGTAGGACAGCGACCGGACCGACGACGTGTCCACTGCGGCGAACCCCGGTGCGCTCAGCGCCAGCCAGTAGATCGCCGGGACGGTCGTCAGCACGGAGATGCGGTGCTCGCCGACCGCGGCCAGGAAGGCGCCGACCTCGAACACCGGCATGACCACCGACGTGCCGGCCAGCGCGGTGAGCACCAGCAGCTGGGAGTTGCAGCCGGTGACGTGGAACAGCGGCACCGAGATCAAGGTGCTCAGCGGCTCGTCGCGGGGGAGGGCCAGGCAGCGGATGCAGGTCTCGACGTTGGACAGGAACGCCTCGTGCGTGGTGGTCGCGCCCTTGGGCGCACCCGTCGTCCCGCTGGTGTAGAAGATCCCGGCCAGGTCTGTGTGCCCGGCACCGGTGCGGGTGAGCGGCTCGCCGTCGGGCAGCGGCGTCCCGGGTGCGACGACGACGGCCGAGCCGGAGTCGCGGACCACGTGGTCGACCTCGGGCGCGGCGAACCGGGTGTTCACCGGCACGGTGACGGCGCCGGCCAGCAGCGTGCCCCACAGGGTCAGCACCCAGTCGACCCCGTTGGGCAGGTGGTTGGCCACCCGGTCGCCGGGTGCGACTCCGAGGTCGCGCAGCCCGCCGGCGACCCGGGCGGCGGCGTCCCACAGCTGCGCGTAGGTCAGCGACCGGCCGCCGAGCTCGATGACGGCGACGCGGTCGGGGTGCTCCTCCACCGAGCGGCGGAGCATCGTCACCAGGTTCTGCGGCAGGCCGGTGTAGCGCTGCACGCCGTCGGTGCCGCGGACGACGCCGGTGCGGTCGAACGGGCTCTCGATCACGCCCGCAGTGTGGCACGGGTCACCCGCGGCCGAAGCGCTCCTCGAGCTGCTGCAGGGTGCCCTGGATGCCGCGCTCGGCCCGCCCCGGGAACCCCATCGCGCGCACCACCAGGAAGGCCGCGGCGGGGTAGCGGGTGCCGTCCCAGGTCTCGGTGACCCGGGTGACGGTGCCCGCCGGTTCCAGGTCGTAGCGCCAGCGGTGCAGCCCGATGTGCCGCCAGCCGATCCGCCGGTCGGGCTCGAACTCCACCACCCGGTTGGTGACGGTGTACCGGACGCCCATCTGCATCGCCATCGAGAACCGGGAGCCGAGCTCGAGCCGGTCGGGAGCGTCCACGACGCCCCGCAGGGTGCCCGAGCCGTCGATCTCGGCGTGCCGGCGCGGGTCGGCGACCACCGCGAACACCTCCGCCGGGGGCGCGGCGACGACGGTCGAGCCGGATGCGGTGCGGGAGCCCATGCAGCCAACCTAGGAGTGCGGGAGGCTGTCGGCATGACCATCACGCCCCGCGAGCTCGAGGACGAGGTCACCCTGCAGGTGGCCGCCAACCGCATCGACTTCCTCTCCCGGCGCGACGCCGGGGTGGTGGAGGCCACGGCGCCCGACGACGCCGACGACTTCCTCGCCGACCTGCGCAACACCGGCACCCGGCTGGACCGGCACGAGGCGCTGGAGCTGCTGGCCCTGGGGGAGGTCGTCTACCGCAAGGCGCACGACAGCCGGCACCTGGGCATGCACGCCGCGCTCCGCGAGGGCGCCGGCTGGAGCGACATCGCCACCGCGCTGGACGGCGACCCCGGCCTGGCCTGGGACGCCCACCAGCAGTGGATCGAGGACCAGTTCCGGCTGCACCGCACCAGCGGCACCGGTGGTCTGGACGCCGGCGCCGCCGCGACCGCCCGCGACCTGGCCGGCCGCCGGCCCAGCTGAGCGCCCGGGGAATGCCGGCGGCCCCCGGGCGTTGCCCCATGAGGAGCCGGAAGGCTCCGCGCTCCGACCAGAGAGGCACTCCCCATGTCGTTCCCGCTCTCCGTCCTGGACCTCGCCCCCGTCGCCCCGGGTGAGTCCGTCGGCCAGTCGATCGCGCACAGCGTCGCGCTGGCCCAGGCCGCGGAGGAGCACGGGTACACCCGGGTCTGGTACGCCGAGCACCACAACATGTCCGCCATCGCCTCCTCGGCGACCAGCGTGCTGATCAGCCACGTCGGGGCGAACACCTCGACCATCCGGCTGGGCTCGGGCGGCGTGATGCTCCCCAACCACTCGCCGCTGGTGATCGCCGAGCAGTTCGGCACCCTCGAGGCCATGTACCCGGGCCGGATCGACCTGGGCCTGGGCCGGGCTCCCGGTTCGGACCAGAACACGATGTACGCGATGCGCACCGACCCGCGCTCCAGCGACCGGTTCCCGCAGGACGTGCAGGAGCTGCAGGCCTACCTGGCCGGCGAGACCCGGGTGCCCGGTGTCGATGCCTTCCCCGGCAAGGGCTCGAACGTGCCGCTGTACATCCTGGGCTCGTCCACCTTCGGCGCCCAGCTCGCCGCCGCGCTCGGCCTGCCCTACGGCCACGCCTCGCACTTCGCCCCGCAGGCGCTGCAGGCCGCCGTGGAGATCTACCGCCGCGACTTCCGGCCGTCGGCGCAGCTCGACGCCCCGCACGTGATCGCCGGCGTGAACGTCATCGCCGCCGACACCGAGGACGACGCCCGCGCCCAGTTCCAGACGGTCCGCCGTGCTCGGGCCACCCTGCTGTTCGGCCGGGGCAAGCAGTTCAGCGAGGAGGAGACCGACCTCCTGCTGGAGTCCGGTGCCGGGCGCCAGGTCGACTCGATGATGACCCACTCCGCCGTCGGGACGCCGGGCCAGGTGCGCGAGCAGCTGGTCGAGTTCCGGGCGTTCGCCGACGCCGACGAGCTGATCGTCGGGCACGCCTCGCCGCGGGTCGAGCAGCGGTTGCGCTCGGTGGCCCTGCTGGCCGACGCGATGGCGACCGTCAGCGCCTGATCCTCAGGACGGGTCGGTCACCACTCCGCGAGCTCGGCGCAGGTCGGGCACAGCGCACCCAGGACGGCCGGGTCCGGCGGCCACGGCACGTCGTCGTCGTGGGTGACGAACGCCCCGCACAGGGAGTTGCGCCGACCGCCGGCGGCGCTGCCGATGGTCGCGTGCACCGGACCGATCAGCGCGGGCCGGCCCGCGGCACCGACCAGCGAGCCGACCACCATCTCGGCGCGCGCTGTGCCGTAGACGAACCCCATGACGACCAGGGTGCCCCGCGGCGGCCGTGGATCCGGTGAGCCGGGGACGTGTCGCGCCCCAGCAGCCCCACCCGTCCCAGGGTGACGGAGCATACCGCTAGCTACGTGCTTGCTCCGGCTAGCAACGGGGCAGTGAGGGGGTGGCCCACAGTCCAGACCCCCAGGGAGTCCTCATGGCCGACACCACCGTCCTGACCGCTCAGCTCCGCGCCCTCCTCCTGCTCACGCAGACCGAGGAGCAGGTCGCCCGCACCCGCGTCGCCCAGGCCCGCACCGAGGCCGTCCGCCGCGAGCTGCTGCAGAACGCCGACAACGCCGCCTCCCGCACCGAGGCGATCACCCGCACGCTGCGCGACCTCGGCGGCGTCCCGGACGTCGTCACCCCCGCCCTCGGCCGCCTCGGCGCGATCGTCAAGGCCACCGTCGAGCAGGCCGGCCCGCTGGACGAGGCGCTGCTGGGCGACCTCGCGCTGGAGCACCAGCTGCGTGACCGCGCCACCTACCTGAAGGTGCTCGCCGAGACCGCCGAGCTGCCCCGCGTCGCCCGCCTGGCCGAGCGCCTGGTCACCGCGCACACCGCCACCGTCGAGTGGCTGACCGTCGTCCTCGCCGAGACCGCCCTCGGTGGCCCGGCCGCGCTGAAGGCCACCCCGCTGCAGCGCGTCGCCGGCGGCGCGACCCGGCTGGCCGCCTTCCCGGCCCGCTACGTCGCCGACTCGGTGAACAAGGTCGTCGACACCACGCAGCAGGCGACCGACTCCGTGCAGCAGAAGCTCGACGCCGCGGCCACCCGGGCGAGCTCGTTCGCCGGCGCCGTCCGCGAGTCGCTGGCCGTGGGCCGCGACGCCTCGCTCAAGGAGGCCGAGACCCAGGCCCGCGCCGAGGGTGCGGCCAACACCGCGCGGACCCTGCACGAGACCCGCACCGAGCTGGGCGCGCTCGACGCCGCCGAGCTGCCGGTGGAGAAGTACGACGAGCTGACCGTGGCCGACGCCGTGAAGGCCGTGAAGGCCCTGACCGACGCCGGCGACATCGAGGCCGTCATCCGCTACGAGGAGGCCCACAAGGACCGCGCGTCCGTCGTCTCCGCCGCGCAGACCCAGCTCGCCGCCCTCGCGAAGCAGGCCGTCGGCATCAGCTGACCCACCCCGCACGCCGACGAGGCCCGCACCCCACCCGGGGTGCGGGCCTCGCTCAGTTGCCCTTCACGTTCACGACCTGGCGCAGCGTGTGCCGGACCTCGACGAGGTCGGTGGCGTCGGCCATCACCTGGTCGATCGGCTTGTAGGCGTCGGGGTGCTCGTCCAGGAACGCGTCCGAGTGCCCCCACGCCACGCCGGCCATCCGGGCGTCCAGGTCGGCCCGGTCGAACAGCTTCCGGGCCGCCGTCCGCGAGTGCGACCGGCCGGCCCCGTGCGGGGCCGAGTGCAGCGCCCGGACGTCGCCCTTGCCGACCACGACGTAGGACGCCGCCCCCATCGACCCCGGGATCAGGCCGGCCTCACCGGCCCGCGCGGAGATGGCGCCCTTGCGGGACAGCCACACGTCCCGGCCGAAGTGGTGCTCGCGGGCGGTGTAGTTGTGGTGGCACGCCACCATCTCCTGCCGCTGCACCTCGACGCCCAGGAACCTGCCGAGCTGGTCGAGCACCCGGTCCATCATCTCCTCGCGGTTGAGGAAGGCGAACCGCTGCGCCCAGAGCAGCGCCTCCAGGTAGGCGTCGAACTCCGGCTCGCCCTCCACCAGGTAGGCGAGGTCGCGGTCGGGCAGCTCGACGAACCGCCGGCGGCACTGCTCCCGGGCGACGGCGATGTGCCGCTGGGCCAGCTTGTTGCCCACGCCCCGGGACCCCGAGTGCAGGAACGCCCACACCCGGTCGGCCTCGTCGAGGGAGACCTCGATGAAGTGGTTGCCCGAGCCCAGGGTGCCCAGCTGCTGCGGCCAGTGCTTGGCCACCGCGTCGGCCTGCTCGGCCCCGGCCATGCCGCGCAGCTCCTCGATCCGCGGCTCGGCCGAGCTGCGGATCTCCTTGTTCCGCCCGCCGGCCGACAGCGGGACCGACCGGCTGATCTGCTCGTGCAGCCCGGCCAGGTCGTGCCCGTCGAGGTCGGCCGCGGTGAACTGCGTCCGGACGGCGGCCATGCCGCAGCCGATGTCGACCCCGACCGCGGCCGGGATGATCGCGCCGTCGGTCGGGATCACCGAGCCGACGGTGGCGCCGAGCCCGAGGTGGGCGTCGGGCATGAGGGCCAGGTGCGGGAAGACGAAGGGCATCGTCGCGGTGCGCTCGGCCTGCTCCCGGGTGTTGTCCTCCAGGATGGACGCCCAGCTCAGCAGGCGTCCGTTGATCGTGTCCATGGTCCTTCCTCGTTCGTGGGGATGGGGGGTGGCCGGCGCCGACCGAGGGACGAGTCAACCCGCGGTCGCCGTCCGGCGCCTCTCCTTTTCCCGGCCACCCGTCCGGCGGCACCTGCTCACCCGCGCGGATGACCTCGGCTACAGAAATACGGAGACCGGCCGACAACGTGGAGGTGAGCTGGGGAACACGACGAGCGCCGACGCGGCTGGTGTCCGCGCTGGCCGACGGCGAGTCGGTGGTGTCGGTGACCGACTGCGTGCCGCTGAGCGACTCGCTCGACGTGCCCGCGGGGGACACCTCCCGCACCGCCGTCCTCACCGACCGCGCGCTCTACGTCTGCATCGGGGACACCGACGTCGTCCCCCTGCCGTTCACCCGGATGCGCGAGCTCAACCGCCGCGGGTTCGCCCTGCTCTTCTTCCGCTTCGACGACAGCCACGCCACCTGGGAGCTGCGCGACCAGCGCTTTGCCGCCCGGGCCGAGCGCCGCTTCGCCCAGCACGGCCTGGCCGCGCACAAGGCCTGGGTGGGCACCACCCGCGAGGCCGGCCGCGAGCCGGCGGGCTTCCGGCACCAGGCGCACCTGGACCTGCTCAACCGGGTTGCCGGCGGTGTCCCGTTCGCCGACGCCGTGGCCGACCAGCGCACGCTGGTGGACCAGCTCGTCTGGACCGAGACCGGGGACCGGGCCTCCTGCCGCGCCGCCCTGCGCCGGCTGGGCACGGTGCACAAGCTGCTGCACTCCGACCTCGCGGTGATCGCCGAGGCCGCGCCGAGCCTGGCCATGGCCCAGCACGCGCTGGTGCTGCTGGACCAGCCCTCCCCGTGGCAGGGCGAGGTGGCCGAACCGGTGGACGACGGCCCCACGGCCGCCGAGCTCGCCGGGCTCACGCCGGACGCCGCACCCGTGTGGGTGGACGCCCAGCGCGAGACCGTCAGCTGATCAGCTGACGACGACGCCCTTCCAGAACGCGACGCGGTCGGTGATCTCCGCGGCGGCCTCCTTGGGCGCCCGGTAGGTCCAGGCCGCGTCGGCGTTGGTCTGCCCGTCGGCGACGACGGAGAAGTAGCTCGCGTCGCCCTTCCACGGGCAGTGGCTGGTGGTGTCGGTCGGCGTCAGGACGCCGGGGGCGACGGAGGAGAGCGGGAAGTAGGCGTTGCCCTCGACGGTGACGATGTCGTCGGACTCGGCGATCACGGTGCCGTTCCAGGTGGCGGTGGTCATGCGTCCGGTCTACCAGCGCAGCGGCTGGACGGCACGGGAATCCGCCGTCCGGCACTTGCGGCAGTGCCCCCACTCGCCGAGCTGGCGGGGGGTCGTCGGCTGGCCGCACTCGGGGCAGACGACGGACTCGTTCGACCGTGCCTTGGTCTGGTCCATGCCCCGACGCTACGCACCCAGGGGGCCGGAGGGCAGGGGTGCGGCCGGATCGTGACCCGGGAGGGGGTCGACCCGACGCAGGAAGGACCGCATCGCGAGGTGCTGGGACAGGGACTCGCGATGGTCGTCGCAGGCCAGCCAGGTCTTCTCCCGGTCCGGCGTGTGGATCTTCGGGTTGTTCCAGACCAACACGGAGGTGGCCGGTGCCCGGCACCCCTTCGCGGAGCAGATCGGGGCGGCGTCGTCGGTGGCGGTCATCGTGGCGCCGATGCTGCCGGAAACCGCTCGGCAGGGCTGCGGCGGGTCGCTACGGTCGGCCGGTGGAGCCAGCGATCCGGGTCCGGGACCTGCGCAAGACCTTCCGGGTGGCCGAGCGGGACGCCGGGCTGGGCGCCTCCGTGCGCAGCCTGGTCCGCCGACGGTACCGGGAGGTGGCCGCGGTCGCCGGGGTGTCCTTCGACGTCGCGCCCGGTGAGGTCGTCGGCTTCCTGGGCCCCAACGGCGCCGGCAAGACCACCACGCTGAAGATGCTCTCCGGGCTGCTGCACCCCACCGGCGGCGAGGTGTCGGTGCTGGGCCACGTGCCGGCCCGGCGGGAGAAGGCCTACCTGGGTCGGATCACCCTGGTCATGGGCAACCGCAACCAGCTGCAGTGGGACATCCCGGCGCTGGACAGCTTCGAGCTCAACCGGGCGGTGTACCGGATCCCGGAGCCGGAGTTCCGGCGGGCCCGCGACGAGCTGGTCGAGCTGCTGGAGATCGGCGACCTCGTCCGCAAGCCGGTGCGCACGCTGTCGCTGGGCG
The DNA here is from genome assembly GCF_037083865.1 of Klenkia terrae. Classification (NCBI taxonomy): domain Bacteria; kingdom Bacillati; phylum Actinomycetota; class Actinomycetes; order Geodermatophilales; family Geodermatophilaceae; genus Klenkia; species Klenkia terrae. The sequence goes on from NZ_JBAPLV010000036.1 coordinate 8,401, forward strand.
AGCGGATGAAGGCCGAGGTCGCCGCGGCGCTGCTGCACCGGCCGCAGGTGCTCTTCCTCGACGAGCCCACCATCGGCCTGGACATCGGCGCCCAGAAGCGGCTGCGCGGGTTCGTCGCCGAGTACAACCGCCGGCACGGGGCCTCGGTGCTGCTGACCAGCCACTACATGGCCGACGTGCAGGCGCTGTGCCAGCGGGTGGTGGTGATCGACAAGGGCCAGGTGCTCTTCGACGGCGGCCTGCGCCAGCTCACCGCCCGGTTCTCCCCGCACCAGACGATCACCGTGCAGCTGGCGGAGCCCGGCACCGACCTGTCCGCGTTCGGGGCGGTGGTGGAGGCGGGCGAGGGCCGGGTCAGCATCCAGGTGCCCAAGGCCGAGACCTCCGCGGTGGCCGGCCGGCTGCTGGCCGCGCACGCGGTCACCGACCTGACCATCGAGGACCCGCCGATCGAGGACGTCATCGAGCAGGCGTTCAGCGCCGGGCGCACGGCGTGAGCGGCCTGGCGTCGGTCTACCGGGTGGTCGCCGGCACCGCCGTGCAGACCCAGCTGCAGTACCGGACGACGAACTACCTGTTCATGCTCGGGATGATCGCCGAGCCGGTGGTCTACCTGGTGGTCTGGCAGACCGTGGCCGACGCCCAGGGCGGGTCGGTGCAGGGCATCACCGCCGGGGACTTCGCCGCCTACTACATCGTCTGGACGCTGGTCCGGAACATGAACATCGTCTTCACCCCCTACGGCTGGGAGGGCCGGATCCGGCAGGGCGAGCTGTCCGGGATGCTGGTCCGCCCCGTGCACCCGCTGCACCACGACCTGGCCTACTTCGCCGGCTGGAAGGTCGTCGTCGTCCTGCTCTGGCTGCCGATCGCGGCGGTGCTGACGCTGGTGTTCCGGCCGACGTTCGACGTCAGCCCGGTTGAGGTGCTGGTCTTCCTGGTGGCGATCTGGGGCGCCTACCTGATCCGGTCGATGCTGCTGTGGGTGCTGGGCATGGTGACCTTCTGGACGACGCGGGTCAGCGCCCTCTACGAGCTGTACTTCACCGCCGAGCTGCTGCTGTCGGGCCGGTTGCTGCCCCTGGTGCTGCTGCCGGCCTGGGCGGCGACCGCGGCGGACTGGCTGCCGTTCCGCTACACGTTCGGCTACCCGATCGAGGTGCTCGCCGGGGACCTCACGACCGCCGAGCTCTGGGGCGGGCTGGCCGCGCAGGGCGCCTGGGTGCTGGCGGGCACGGCGATGGTCGCCGTCGTCTGGCGGTTCGGCGTTCGGCGCTACTCGGCGGTGGGGAACTGATGGAGTCCCTCCGGCTGGTCGGCACCTTCCTGCGGATCGGGGTGCAGACCGAGCTGCAGTACCGGTCCAACGTCGTGTTCAGCGTGCTGCAGTCGCTGGTCGCGGTCGGCACCTCCCTGGCGGTGCTGGCGCTGGTCTTCAGCCACACCGACTCCCTCGGCGGCTGGTCCGGCGACGAGCTGCTGGTGGTGATGGGCGTCTACGTGCTGATGGGCGGGGTGCTGCGCAGCGTGGTGCAGCCGGCCATGAACCAGCTGATGGACGACGTCCAGCACGGCACGCTGGACTTCGTGCTGACCAAGCCCGCGGACTCCATGCTGCTGGTCAGCATCCGGCGGATCGAGCTGTGGCAGTCCGTGGACGTGCTGGTCGGCGCCGGCATCGTCGGGTTCGCGCTCAGCCGGTTGGACACCCGCCCGGGGCTGCTCGCCGTCCTGGGGTTCGTGGTCGCCCTGGCCCTGGGGGTCGTCGTCCTGTGGGCGTTCTGGTTGCTGCTGACGACGGCGGCCTTCTGGGTGGTGCGCACCGACTCGCTGGTCGAGCTGCTGTCCGGGATGTACCAGGCGGGCCGGTGGCCGGTGACGATCTACCCGGGCTGGCTGCGGATCGGGTTCACCTTCCTGGTGCCGCTGGCCTTCGCGATCACCGTGCCGGCCCAGGCGCTGACCGGTCGGCTCTCGGTCTGGCTGCTCCTGGGCGCCGCGGCGTTCACCGTCGGGCTGGTCGCGCTGACCCGGTGGGTGTGGTCGGTCGGCCTGCGCGCCTACAGCGGGGCCTCGGCCTGAGTCGGTGCCCCGCAACGGGTCACCCCATGGTCATCGGGTCGCGCCGTGACGCGACCCGATGACTGCCCGGTGACCTCGGGCCCCGTGCTCCCCGCGGGTCGCCGCGGTTCCCGCGGACGGGTGAGGCTGTGCGCCCCCGGTGTGCGGACTGGGCAGTCCGGCAGGGATGATCTCCAGGCCCGTCGAACCCTTGGAGGACACCCGTGACCACGCCGCCCGGCTCAGGCGACCAGCCGCAGACCCCCGGACAGGGTTGGGGGCAGCAGCCGCCGTCCGGTCCGCAGGGCCCCGGCCAGACCCCCGGTGACCAGCCCCAGCAGTTCGGCCAGCCGCAGCAGTTCGGCGCACCGGGTCAGCCCGGTCAGCAGGGCCAGCAGTTCGGCCAGCCGGGTCAGCCGCAGCAGTTCGGCCAGCCCGGCCAGCCCGGCCAGCAGCCGTGGGGCGCCCCCGGCCAGCCCGAGCAGCCGAAGAAGAAGAGCGCGGTGGCCCGCCTCGTCCCGATCATCGCCGGTGTCGTGGCGCTGATCGTGGTCGGCGTCCTGGTCCGCAGCTTCCTCGGCGGCAGCGCCCCCGAGGTCGGCGACTGCGTCAAGGCCAGCGACGACAGCGGCTACGAGGTCGTCGACTGCGACTCCGACGACGCCGAGTACCGCGTCTTCGGCACCGACGACGACATGACCGAGTCGGAGTTCTACGCCGACCCGGACACCTGCCAGGCGGCGGCCACCGAGTCGAACATCACCGACGGTGTCTCGCTCTGGTACGGCTCCTCCGGCGACGAGGGCCAGGTCTTCTGCGCGGAGACCATCTGACCTCCTGCACCACCCGACACCACCCCCGGAGCCCACGCGGCTCCGGGGGTGGTGTCGTCTCAGGCCTGGTGCTCGTCGAGGGTGATCGCCGCGTTGACCAGCGCGAGGTGGGACAGCGCCTGGGGCAGGTTGCCCAGGAAGGCCCCGTCGGCGGGGTCGAGCATCTCGGCGAGCATGCCGACGTCGTTCGCCGCCCCCTCGAGCTCGGCCATCAGCGACCGGGCCTCGGTGCCGCGGCCGCACAGCTGCAGGGCCGACACCATCCAGTAGGAGCAGGCCAGGAAGACGCCCTCCTCGGCGGCCATGCCGGTGTACCGGTAGAGGTGCGGCCCGGCGCCCAGCTCCCGGCGCAGCGCGTCCAACGTGGAGCTCATCCGCTCGCCGCGGTCGAAGCCGCTGATGGCGTGCAGCAGGATCGAGCAGTCCAGCCCGTCGCTGCCGGGGTACCAGAGGTAGGCGCCCCGCTCGGCGTCCCAGGCGTTCTCCTCGACCCAGGTGCGGATCCGGCCGGCCTCGGCCCGCCAGCGCGCCGGGTCGCCCGGGATCTGACCGGCCTCGGCCAGCTCGACGGCCTTGGTCAGCGCCTGCCAGCAGCCCAGCTTCGACGTCGTGTAGTGCTGCGGGTCGTGCAGCTCCCACATGCCGGCGTCCCTCTGCTGCCACCGGTCGCACGCGGTGTCGGCGATCTGGGCCAGCACCCGGCCGGTGTCGGCGTCCAGGACGTTGCCGTTCTCCACGCCCAGCGCCACGATCGAGAACAGGTCGCCGTAGACGCCCAGCTGCAGCTGGTCGGCCGCGGCGTTGCCCACCTGGACCGGGCCGACGCCGCGCCAGCCGGGGACGTCGGGCTCGTGCACACCCTCGGTCAGCCCGCCGTCCAGGGTGTAGCAGACCCGGGGCTCGGGGCCGTGCCGGCGGATGGTGCCCAGCAGCCAGCTCACCGCCCCGTGCGTCTCCTCGCGCAGCCCGAACCGGTACAGCGCGGTCAGGGCGTAGGCGGAGTCGCGCACCCAGGCGAAGCGGTAGTCCCAGTTCTTGCCGCCGGCGAGGTCCTCGGGCAGGGAGGTGGTGGCCGCGGCGACCATCGCGCCGCTGGGGGAGTGGATGAGCAGCTTGAGCGCCAGGGCACTGCGCCGGACGGCGGCCTCGAAGTCGCCGGTCCAGTGGAACTCCTCCGACCAGGCCCGCCAGTTGGCCACGGTGCGGTCGATGCCGGCGTCGACGTCCTCGGGGTCGGCCAGGAACAGCGGCTCGCGCTCGGTGGCGACCAGGCCCAGCAGCGCCCGCGACCCCGGGGTGGTCGTGTAGGTGATGTCGATCCGCTGGTCGCCGACCTCGACGGCGTCCGCGCCGAGGGTGCGCACCGCGAGGGTGAGCCCGTCGACCCGCAGCACCGGGCCGTGGGTGGTCCGGTGCACCCACGGCGACACGGTGTTCAGGCAGGTGCCGGGCCGGACGGCGGCGCGCATCGCCACCGTCCCGGACAGGCCCTCGACCCGCCGCCCCAGCTCCGACCACGGCAGCCGACCGGCCACGCCGGTGTTGAGCGCATCGGTCACCCGCACGCTGCCGCTGGCGGTGGAGAAGGTCGTGGTCAGCACGTTGGTGTGCGCCACGTACTCCCGGGTCGTCGTGAACGGCTCCACCGGGCACAGCTCGATGCAACCGCCGTTCTCGGCATCCAGGAGCGCCGCGAACACCGGCGGGCCGTCCATCGTCGGCAGCGGCAGCCAGTCGATGCGGCCGTCCCGGGCCACCAGGGCCACGGTCCGGCCGTCGCCGACGGCGGCGTAGCTGCGCAGGTCGGCGTACCCGCTGGCGTCACGGAAGGTCTCGCTCACGGGGTGGGCATGCCGCCGTTCACGTTCAGCGTCTCGCCCACGGTGTAGCCCGACTCCGCCGACGCCAGGTAGACGTAGGCGCCGGCGAGCTCGGCCGGCTGGCCGGCCCGGCCCAGCGGGGTCTCCTTGCCGAACTCGGGCAGGTTCTCCGGCGGCTGGCCGCCCGAGGCCTGCAGCGGCGTCCAGAACGGGCCCGGGGCCACGATGTTGACCCGGATGCCCTTGGAAGCGAGCTGCTGGGCAAGCGCCTTGCTGATCGTGTTGATCGCGGCCTTGGTGGTCGCGTAGTCGACCAGCCCGGGGGCGGGGGAGTAGGCCTGGATGGAGCTCGTGGTGACGATCGTGGAGCCGGCCGGCAGGTGCGGCACGGCCTCCTGCACGACCCAGAAGACCGAGTAGACGTTGGTCTTGAAGGTGGCGTCGAACTGCTCGCTGGTCAGGTCGGCCAGGTCGTCGACCCAGACCTGCTTGCCCGCGACCAGCACCAGGGCGTCCAGTCCGCCGAGCTCCTCGACGGCGGTGCGGACGAGCTGCCGGGCCTCGGACTCCACGGACAGGTCGGCCGGGGCGAGCACGGCCTTGCGGCCGGCGTCGCGGACCAGCTGGGCCACGTCCTCGGCGTCGGACTGCTCCTCGGGCAGGTAGTTCAGGACGACGTCGGCGCCCTCGCGGGCGTAGGCGATGGCCGCGGCCCGGCCGATGCCGGAGTCGGCGCCGGTGACCAGCGCCTTGCGGCCGGCCAGCCGGCCGGTGCCGCGGTAGGTCTGCTCGCCGTGGTCGGCGCGGACCTCGAGCTCGGACTCCAGGCCCGGCTCGGCGATGCCCTGCTCGGGGTAGCCGTCGGTGCGGTACTGGTCGACGGGGTTGGTGAAGGTGTACTGGTCGGTCACGGGCTCGGTCCCTCCGGTGGTGCGGTGGCTGCACGGAGGTCGCTGGTGGCTGAACGACCAAACGGTCCTTGCCCTGGTGGGGGCGGTCTCAACCGGTCCGGGTGAGGTGGTCCGGCGCACGTCGGCCGCCTACCGTCGGGGGCCCGTCGTCCCACCCCGGAGGGTCCCCGTGAGCGCGCCCGGCCCGTCGTCCCCCCGGTTCGTCCGGGTGCTGGTGCCGGTCGCGGTGGTGGTGATCGCCGCGTGCGTGGCCGGGCTGTTCCTGCTGGGCCGCGGGTCGGGGCCCGCGGTGGGCGACTGCGTGGCCGCCGGTGCCGACCAGGAGGTGGTGGTCGTCGACTGCGACGACCCGGGCGCGGCCTTCCAGGTGATCGGGGTGCTGGACGACGTCCCGCCGGTGGACTCCCAACCGGCCTGCCTGGCCGCCTTCTCGCGGACCACGGCCAGCTACTCCGAGGGCGGCCTCTCGGCCGAGCCCGCCCGGGTGCTCTGCCTCGTCGCCGCCTGAGCGGCTGCGGCTGGCAGAGTTGGCCGCATGGGCCTCGACGACGTCGTCATCTGCTCCCCGCTGCGCACCCCGGTCGGCCGGTTCGGCGGTGTCTTCGCCGGGCTGACCGCCACCTCGCTGGCCGCGACGGTGCTGCGCGAGGTCGTCGCCCGGACGGGGCTGCAGGAGGGCGAGGTCGACGACGTCGTCCTGGGCCAGTGCTACCCCAACGGCGAGGCGCCGGCGATCGGCCGGATCGCCGCGCTGGACGCCGGCCTCGGGGTCGGGGTGCCCGGGCTGCAGATCGACCGGCGCTGCGGGTCGGGCCTGCAGGCGGTCATCTACGCGAGCATGCAGGTCGCCACGGGCGCCGGCACGGTCGTCGTGGCCGGCGGCGTGGAGTCGATGAGCCAGGTCGAGCACTACGCGCTGGGCCTGCGGACCGGCGTCAAGGGCGACGGCACGATGCTGCACGACCGCCTCGCCCGCGCCCGGGAGACCGCCGGCGGCATCCACCACCCGGTGCCCGGCGGCATGCTCGAGACGGCGGAGAACGTGCGCCGCGAGCACGACGTCGACCGGCTCTCCCAGGACGCCTGGGCGCTGCGCTCCCAGCAGCGGGCCGGTGCCGCGATCGCCGAGGGCCGGTTCGCCGACGAGGTCGTCGGCGTCGAGGTGCCCGGCACCCGCAAGGTGCCGGCGCGGACGGTCACCGAGGACGAGCACCCGCGCCCGCAGACCACGATGGCCGACCTCGCCGCGCTGCGGCCGGTGATGGCCGCCGTCGACCCGGCGGCCACGGTGACCGCGGGCAACGCGTCGGGGCAGAACGACGGCGCTGCGATGTGCGTGGTGACCACCCGGGCCGAGGCCGACCGGCGCGGCTGGGAGCCCTTCCTGGCGCTGCGCGGGTGGGCGGTGGCCGGGGTGCCGCCGGAGACCATGGGCATCGGACCGGTGCCGGCGGTCGCGGCCGCGCTGGCCCGCACCGGGCTGACCCTGGCCGACATGGACCTGATCGAGCTCAACGAGGCGTTCGCCAGCCAGGTGCTGGCCTGCCTCGCCGCCTGGGAGCTGGGGGAGGGCGACCGGGACCGGGTGAACGTCAACGGCTCCGGGATCTCGCTGGGCCACCCGGTGGGCGCCACCGGCGCCCGGATCCTGGCCACGCTGGCCCACGAGCTCAAGCGCCGCGAGGGCCGGTACGGCCTGGAGACGATGTGCATCGGCGGCGGCCAGGGCCTCGCTGCGGTGTTCGAGCGGGTGGGCTGACCGCACCGGTCCTGTCGGTGCCCCGTCCTACGGTGACGGCGTCCCCGGCTCCGGGGCGGAGCCGGGAGGTGGCGGGTGTACGAGTCCGACGGCGGGCTGGTGGTCAGCGCCGGTGACCTCACCGGCTTCCTGGCGTGCGAGCACCTGACCCGCCTGTCCCGCGAGGTCGCCCGCGGCGACCGCCCGCGGCCCACCGCGGTCGACCCGATGTCCCGGCTGGTGGCCGACCACGGCATCGCCCACGAGGCGCGGCACGTGCAGCGGCTGCGCGACCGCGGCCTGTCGGTGGTCGTGATCGCCCAGCCCGGGAGCGGCCGCGACCCGGCCGCCCTGCACCGCGCGCAGGCCGAGACGCTCGCGGCGATGCAGGCCGGTGCGGACGTCGTGCACCAGGCCACCTTCTACGGCAGCCGGGCCGCTGGGGTGACCTGGCGCGGGCACGCGGACTTCCTGCTCAAGCGGCCGGACCGGCCCGGGGCGCTGGGGTCCTGGTCCTACGACGTCGCCGACACCAAGCTGGCCCGGCGGATCAAGGTGCCGGCGATCCTGCAGATGGCGCTCTACGGCCGGCTCCTGACCGGGCTGCAGGGCGTGCCGCCCGAGCTGCTGACGGTGGTCACCGGCGACCAGCAGGAGCTGGTGTTCCGGTACGCCGACGCGGAGGCCTATGCCCGGGCGGCGGAGGAGCGGTTCCTGGCGCGGCTGGACGACCTCGCCCTGGCGCCGCCCTACCCGAACGCGCACTGCGGGGTCTGCCCCTGGCGCGAGACCTGCACCCAGCGGTGGGCCGCCGAGGACCACCTGTCCCGGGTGGCCTTCCTGCGTCGGGACCACGCCGGGGCGCTGGTGGCGGCGGGGATCGGCACGCTCACCGAGCTGGCCGGCCGCGGGCCCGACGACCTGCCCGACACCATCGGCCGCACCTCGCGCGAGCGGATCGCCCGGCAGGCGACCCTGCAGCACGCCGAGCGGGTCACCGGCGTCCCCGGCTACGACTTCCTGCCCCGGGTGCCTGGCCGCGGGTTCGAGCTGCTGCCCCCGCCCAGCAGCGGCGACGTCTTCTTCGACATCGAGGGCGACCCGTTCTCCGGCGACCACGGCCTGGAGTACCTGTGGGGCGTCCTCGACCGGGCCGGGGAGTACCGCTCCTTCTGGGGCTGCACCGCCGCCGAGGAGCAGGGCGGGTTCGAGCAGCTGGTCGACCACCTCACCGCCGTGCTGGCCGCCGACCCCGACGCGCACGTCTACCACTACGCGCCCTACGAGCCGGCCCGCCTCAAGGCCTTGTCGGCCCGGTTCGGCAGCCGCCAGGCCGCGGTCGACCGGCTGCTGCGCGGCGGTGCCCTCGTCGACCTCTACGCGGTGGTGCGGCAGGGCCTGCAGATCAGCAAGGAGTCCTACTCGATCAAGAAGGTCGAGGACTTCTACCGCGGGCACACCCGCCCGGTCGGCGAGGCGGTCTCCGACGCCGGGGCCAGCATCATCGCCTTCGAGCAGTGGCAGCAGACCGGCGAGCAACGCCTGCTGGACGAGATCGAGGACTACAACCGGGACGACTGCGTCTCCACCCGGCAGCTGCTGGACTGGCTGGAGGGACGCCGGGCCGAGCTGGTCGCCGCCGGGGTCCCGCTGGGCCGCCCGGTCGACGCCGACCCCGACCCCAGCCCGGCCGCGGTGGCCGCCGAGGCGGCCCGGGAGGCCCTGGTGCAGCGGCTGCTGGCCGGGGTGCCCGAGCAGCCGGCCGACCGGTCCGCCGAGCAGCAGGCGGTCTGGCTGCTGGCCCAGCAGCTGGGCTGGCACGCCCGGGAGTCCCGGTCGGAGTGGTGGGAGCACTTCCGGATCCGCGACCTGACCCCGGCCGAGCTCGAGCGGGAGACGGCGGCCCTCGGGGCGCTGGAGGCGCCGGTCCTGCTGGGGGTCGCCGAGGGCCGGGTGCACGTGGCCCACCGGTTCCCGCCGCAGGAGACCAAGCTGGCGCCGGGGCAGAAGGTCGAGCAGGGGCCGCCGGGCGCCGACGGCCGCACGGTCATCGCCGAGGTGGTCGCCCTGGACGGCGCGACCGGCGAGCTGGTGCTGTCCCGCCCGGTGGACCGCGCCGGTGACCACGCCGAGGGCCTGCTGCCCCGGGGGCCGATCGCCGCCCGGAACCAGCAGGCGGCGCTGCTGGCGCTGGGCACCGCGGTGGCCGACGGCGGGCTGGCCGGTCCGGAGGTGCCCACCGCGGCCGCCGACCTGCTCGCCCGTCGGCCGCCCCGGTTGCGGCCGGGCACCCCGCTGCAGCTGGCCGGCGAGACGGCGGCCGACCGCACCCGCCGGCTCGTGGCCGCGCTGGACGGCGGCGTGCTGGCCGTGCAGGGCCCGCCCGGGGCGGGCAAGACCTACGCCGGGGCCCGGGCGGTGCTCGACCTGGTGGCGGCCGGGCGGCGGGTGGCCATCACCGCCAACAGCCACAAGGTCGTCGGCAACCTGCTCGACGGCGTGCTGCGGGCGGCCGGCGAGGCTGGGGTGCCGCTGCGCGCGGTGCAGAAGGCACCGGCCGGGCAGCGGTGCGCGTCGCCGGCGGTCCTGGGCACCGACGACAACGCCACGGTCGTGGACCTGCTGGACGCCGGCGAGGTGGACGTGGTGGCCGGCAGCACCTGGCTGCTCACCCGGCCCGACCTGGCGGCCCGGCTCGACGTGCTGGTCGTCGACGAGGCGGGGCAGCTGTCCCTGGCCGACACCCTCGCGGTCTCCCGCTGCGCGGCGAACCTGGTGCTGCTGGGCGACCCGCAGCAGCTGCGCCAGCCCGGCCGGGGCATCCACCCCGACGGCGCCGACGTCTCCGCGCTCCAGCACGTGATCGGCGCCGACGACGTGCTGCCCGCCGACCGCGGGGTGTTCCTGGACCGGTCGTGGCGGATGGCGCCGGCGCTGTGCGGGGTGGTGTCCGAGCTGTCCTACGACGGGCAGCTGCGGCCGGCGCCCACCACCGCCGGCAACCGGATCGACCTCCCCGCCCGGTGGGCCGCCCCCGCGGGGATCGGCTGGGTCCCGGTGGTGCACGAGGGCAACGGGTCGGCCTCCGGCGAGGAGGCCGCGGTGGTGGTGGAGCTGGTCGCCGACCTGCTCGGCCGGGCCTGGCGCGACCCGGGCGGCGACCGGGTGGTCGGGCAGGGCGACGTGCTGGTGGTGACCCCCTACAACGCCCAGGTCAACCGGATCCGCTCGGCGATGGCCGCGGCGGGCCTCGGTCAGGTGGAGGTCGGCACGGTGGACAAGTTCCAGGGCCGGGAGGCCGCCGTCTCGGTGTTCAGCCTGGCCGCCTCCAGCGGGGCGCACGTGCCGCGGCGGCTGGACTTCCTGCTCGACCGGCACCGGCTGAACGTCGCGCTGTCCCGGGCCAAGACGGTGGCCTACCTGGTCGGCAGCCCCGCACTGCTCACCTCGCCGGTGCACACGCCGGAGCAGCTGAGGCTGGTGAACGGCCTCTGCCGGCTCGTCGAGCACGCCATCGGTCGTCACGGAGCGGCACCACGGGTGGGTGAAGGGACAGATGTGACCACGGTCGGTCACGAAGTGGACACATCTCTGGTGCCGAGTCCATCTCTGCCGATAGGTTCTCGTCACGGTTCGCCGACAGGTCACGGCGAACGGGCACAGGGGGTGGGCGGATCATGACGAAGCAGAACGAGCCGGCCTCGGTGGTCGCCGCCCGCCAGCTCGCCCACGAGGCGCACGAGGCCCGGCGCGACTCGGGACGCACTCGCACCGGCGCCCGCCGGCTGGCCTCCGCCCGCGCACTGCGCGACGCCGTCCGCGGGGCCCGCGAGCTGACCGGGGCCTCGGCCGGCTCCTGATCCAGCCGCTCACCCCTCGCGGGAGGTGAGCGGCGACCGGCGGGAGAGACCACCGGTCGCCGATCACCGGACCCCCCACAGAGGTCCCGCCACCGATCTCGTGGTCCGGCAGCACTCGGGGTTCGGAGTGTCCCTCCGATGCGGTTCACCCCCTGGACCACCGCCATGGTTAGGCTAGCCTCACCAGACGTCGACCTGGGGAGCGAGCATGACCACGGCCACCGAGACCCTGCAGCCGGTCTACCGGTTCTTCCGCACCACCCTGGCGCGCAGCGAGCGGCTGTCGCCGAGCTTCCTGCGGGTGACGTTCACCGGCCCCGACCTCGACGGCTTCGGCCTCGGCGGGGCCGACCAGCGGTTCAAGCTGCTCATCGCCCAGCCCGGCCGGCCCTTCGACGAGCTGCTGGCCATCACCGGCCCGGACTGGTACCCGGCCTGGTGCGCGATGCCCGACGAGGCCCGGCCGCACATGCGCACCTACACGGTGCGGGCGTTCCGGCCCGCCGCCGGACCGGGTGCGCAGGCCGAGCTGGACGTCGACGTGGTGCTGCACGGGATCGGCGCCGACGGCACCCCCGGCGAGGGCGCCGGCCCGGCCGCGGCGTGGGCCGCGCAGGCGGTGCCCGGCGACGAGATGGTCTTCCTGGGCCCCGACCGCCCCGGCACCGGCCGCATGTGGGGCGTGGAGTGGGCGCCCCCCGTCGAGGCCGACACCATCTTCCTGGCCGGTGACGAGACCGCCGTGCCGGCCATCGCCGCGATCGTGGAGGCGCTGCCGGGGGACCAGCGGGTGGTCGCCGTGCTGGAGGTGCCCGAGGCCGCGGACTTCCTGCAGCTGCAGCTGCCGCCCGGCGTGGACGTCCGGTGGCTGGCCCGCGGCGGCCGCCCGCGCGGCGAGCTGATGGAGGCCGCCGTGCACTCCGCGCTGCGCGAGCTCGGCATCGCCCGGGACACGCCGGGCGCCGACCCGGAGGCCGCGGAGTCCGCCGCCGACGGCGACGCGATGGTGTGGGAGGTGCCCGAGGCCGGCGCGCACACCAGCTGCTACGCCTGGCTCGCCGGGGAGGCCGCAGTGGTCAAGCAGCTGCGCCGCCGGCTGGTCCGCGACCTGGGCGTGCCCCGCGACGCGGTGGCGTTCATGGGCTACTGGCGGGTCGGCGCCCGAGCCCTGGGGTGAACCTGCTGGTCGACGTCGCGAACGTGGTCGGTTCCCGGCCCGACGGCTGGTGGCGGGACCGGGCAGGCGCGACCTCTCGGCTGCTAGACCGCCTCGCACTGCTCGACGACGAGGTGGTCGCGGTGGTGGAGGGCCGGGCGCGCGACGTCGCGGAGGTGCCCGGCGTCCGGCTGGTCCGGGCGACCGGCAGCGGCGACGACGCCCTCGTGGCCGAGGCCGCCGGGCTGCCCGGCCCGCTGGTGGTGGTCACCGCCGACCGCGGCCTGCGCGCCCGGCTGCCGGCCGGGGCCACCGTGCACGGCCCCGGCTGGCTGCTCGACCGGTTGGACGCCCTCGCCTGAGGTCCCCGCGGTCAGACGGAGGTGAGGACCGGGCGGGGACGGGTGCGGCCGGGGAGCGTGGCGGCCAGCGCCAGGGCGAGGGCGACGCCGTCCTCGATCACGGCGGCCTGCCAGTCCGGCACCCGCGCGCCGGCCCAGCGCCGCCAGCCCAGGCCACCGAACGACCCGGCGGCCGCACCGACGAGACCGGCCAGGATCGGCACGGCGGCGTTCATGTCCTGCCGCGCGGACAGCGCACCGGCACCGGCCGCCGCCGAGGCGAACCGCAGCGGCAGGCCCTGGGCGCTGGTCCGCTCCGGGGCCGCCGCCAGCTTGTCGGCGTACAGCTCACCGCCGATCGCGGACAGCGCGCCGATCTTCCGGACGGCGCCGCCGGCCGGGTTGGTCAGCGCCGGGGCGCCCATGCCCAGGGAGCTGCGGCAGCCGGTGGCCACGCCCAGCAGCAGCGAGCGCACGGTCAGCCCGCCCGACGCCTTCCGCCGCGCCTGGTCCCCGGTCACGGGGATGGCCTCGACGACGGCCTGCACCGCGGCGCCGTAGGCCAGGTGCGGGACGGCGTCGGACACCCAGTCCCGGCCGGTCCAGTCGCGGGGGTCGCCGACGCCCAGCGCCGTCGTCGTCCCGTCGGTGAGCGCCATCGCGGCCGCACCCGTCGCGACGGCGCCGACGGCCGAGGGCAGCCGGACGCCGGAGCTACGGGCGAGGCTGGCGAGCACGCCGACGGCCACGCCGTTGCCGATGCCGGCCAGTGCGCCCAGGGCGGTGCGGCGGTTGTCCCGCACGCTGCGCTTGCCCGGGATCTGCTGACCGGTGGCGTCGGCGAGGGCGTCGACGGTCTGGTCGGGCGTGCTGCTGGCGGCGCGACCGCGCACGGCCATGTCGAGGTAGGTGACGGCGTTGAGGACGGTGGTGCCGGCCGCACCGGCGGCCAACCCCCGTGAGAAGGACCCGGTCATGGACCGACCCTGGGTCCTGCGCTCGCCCGCGGCAACCGGTGGGCCGGGTCACGTGCGGACCATCACGGCTCCGACCTGGGCGTTTCGCAGGACAGGGACAGGCTCGGCTGGCACCGTGGAGACCAGCGCCCGAGGTCGTGTGCCCATCCCCGCCACCCGCGCCCCCACTCCTCTGCGAGGTCCCCCCGTGTCCGCACCCTTCTTCCTGCGTGCCCGCGAACCGGTCGGCCGGTTCGTCCGCGGCGCCACCGGCCGCGCTCCGCAGCCCTCCCTCGGCCGGCTCCGGGCCGCCGTCGCCGCCCTGTTCGCCCTGGACGGGTTCGTCTTCGGCACCTGGGCCGCCCGGGTCCCCGACGTCAGCGCCCAGGTCGGCGCCGACCACACCGCCCTCGGCGCCGCACTGCTCTGCCTGTCCCTCGGCGCCCTGGCCTGCATGCAGCTGACCGGGGCGCTCGCCGCCCGGCTGGGCCCCGGTCTGGTCGCCGCGGTGGCCGCCGTCGCGGTCTGCGCCGCGGCGGTGCTGCCCGGCCTGGCGACGTCGGTGCCGCAGCTGTGCGCCGCGCTGCTGGCCTTCGGCGCGGCCACCGGCATGGTCAACGTGGCCGCCAACAGCGTCGGCGTCCAGGTCGAGGCGCGGGCCGGGCGTCCGCTGCTGTCCGGTCTGCACGCCGCGTTCAGCTTCGGCGGGCTGGGCGGCGCCCTGCTCGGCGGTGTCGCGGCCACGGTGCTCGACGTCCCGGCGCACCTGGTGGTCGTGGCCGGCGCCGGGCTGCTGCTCACCGCCGTCCTGGTGCCGACCCTGGTCGGTGCCGACGCCGCCGTCGTGCAGCCGGTCCCGGTTGCGGCCCAGGTGCCGCGGCGCAGCCCGACCGCGGCGCTGGTGGTGCTGGGCTGCATCGCCGGCGCCACCGCCTACGGCGAGGGCGCGCTGACCGACTGGGGTGCCCTGCACCTGCGCGAGGACCTCGGCGCCACCTCCGGGCTGGCCGCCGCCGGCTACGCCGGGTTCGCGCTGACGATGGCCTGCGGCCGGCTGGCCGGCGGTGCGCTGGTGGCCCGGCTCGGCGAGCGCCGGCTGCTGGTCGGCGGCACGCTGCTGGCCGCCGCCGGGGCGCTGCTGGCGGTGACGACGTCGTCGGTGCCGGTCGCGCTGGCCGGCTTCGGCGTGGTCGGGCTGGGCCTGGCCAACGTGTTCCCGCTGGCCGTGGCCCGAGCCGGCGCGCTCGGCGGCTCCCGGGGCATCGCCACCTCGACGACGGTCGGCTACACCGGCCTGCTCGGCGGTCCGCCGGCGATCGGGTTCCTGGCCACGCACGCCGGGCTGCCGGTCGCGCTGGGCACGGTCGCGCTGCTCGCCGTCGTCGCCGCGGTGCTGGTCGCCCTCCTGGACGGCGACCGGGTGCGGGTGCCGGCCCTGCCGCCCCTGGATCTCTCCCGGCTGGACCTGGCGCCGGTGCACCGTGCCGCCGGCGACCTCCGGATCCTCGCCGTCGCCTGACCCCGTCCGGGGTGTCCGCGGATCCCTGGGGGTGTCCGGGGATCGCGTTCCCCGGACACCCCCGGGAATCCGCCGACACCCCGCCCGGCGGGCGGCAGGATGCCGGGATGGAACGCGTCCTGGGCATCGGTGGGTACTTCGTGCGCGCGGCCGACCCGGGGGCGCTGAACGCCTGGTACCGGGACCACCTCGGCATCGGCCTGGACCCGGACGCGCCGTGGGAGCAGCAGGCCGGGCCGACGGTGTTCTCCGGCTTCGACGCCGACACCGACTACTTCGGCTCGCCCGCCCAGCAGGTGATGCTCAACTTCCGGGTCCGCGACCTGGACGCGATGCTCGACCAGCTGCGGGCCGCCGGCGCTGACGTCTCCGACGACGTGCAGGACCAGGACGGCGTCGGGCGCTTCGGCTGGGTCACCGACCCCGAGGGCAACCGGGTGGAGCTCTGGCAGCCGTCGTGAGCGAAGCCCCGTGACCCGTCCCCGCGACCGCTTGACACCGGTTGGCTAATACCCTTAGCCTTCAGCTAACAACATTAGCTATGGAGGACGAGATGACCGAGTACCTGACCGTCGCGGACGGCACGCTGGCCTACGAGGTGACCGGGACGACCGGCCCGCTGGTGGTGCTCGCCCACGGCATGGGCGACAGCCGCGCGGCCTACCGCTTCCTCGTCCCGCAGCTCGTCGCCGCGGGCTACCGGGTCGCCAACACCGACCTGCGCGGCTGCGGGGAGTCCAGCGCGGTGTGGCCCTCCTACAGCCGCACGGACATCGCCGGCGACCTGCTCGCCCTCGTCCGGCACCTGGGCGGTCCGGCCGTGCTGGTCGGCCACTCCATCTCCGGTGGGGCGGTCACCGTCGCTGCGGCGCAGGCGCCCGAGCTGGTCACCGCGGTGGTCGAGCTGACGCCGTTCACCCGCAAGCAGGCCGTCTCGCTGGGGAGCCTGCGCTCGTCCCGGTTCCGCCGCGGCATGCGGCACCTGGTCCTCATGGGCGTGCTGGGCAGCGCCAACCAGTGGCGCAAGTACCTCGAGGTCGCCTACCCCGGCGCCCGGCCGGCCGACTGGACGCAGCGGCTCGAGCAGATGGATGCCGAGCTGGCCGAGCCGGGCCGGATGAAGGCGCTGCAGAAGATGGGCACCACCGCGGCCACCGACGCCGGCGCCGCGCTGCCCGACGTCCGCTGCCCCGTGCTCGTCGTGCAGGGCACGCTGGACCCCGACTGGGCCTCGCCGCAGGCCGAGGGCGAGGCCATCCTCGCCGAGCTGCCCGACGGCATCGGCCGGCTGACGATGATCGAGGGCGCCGGGCACTACCCGCACGCACAGTTCCCCGACGAGGTGGCCGCCGCCGTCCTGCCGTTCCTGGAGTCCGTCGGTGCCTAGGGCCGGGCTGGACCCGGCCGCGGTCGTCGCGGCCGGGGCGGCGCTGGCCGACGAGGTGGGCTTCGGCGCGCTGACCATGGGCGGACTGGCCGAGCGGGTCGGCGTCCGGACGCCGTCGCTGTACAAGCACGTGGCCGGGCAGGAGAACCTGGTCCGCCGGATCGCCGCCCTCGCGCTCGAGGAGGCGGCGCAGGCGGTGGGCGCCGCGATCCAGGGGTTGTCCGGGCGCGACGCCCTCGCCGCGGCGGCCCACGCCTTCCGGGCCTACGTGCTGACCCACCCGGGGCGGTACGCGGCGACGATCGGGATCGAGGCGACCGGGCCGGACGACTCGATGGCGGTGGCGGCGTCCCGGGCGCTGGACTCCTTCCGCGCCGTGCTGCGCGGGTACGACCTCCCCGCCGCCGACGAGGACCACGCGCTGCGGACGCTGCGCAGCGCGCTGCACGGCTACGCCACCCTGCAGTCCGCCCAGGGCTTCCGGTGGTCCGCGGACGTCGACGAGAGCTTCGAGTGGCTGGTCGACCTGCTCGACCGCGGCCTGCGGGGCAGCGCCGCACCGCGCTGACCCGCCCGTGCGCCGCCTACATTCGGGGCATGTCGTCCACCCGCAGGCCGCTGGACGAGCTCCGCGAGACCGTCGGCCGCCTCGGCGAGCAGCTGCCGCGGCCCGGCGGGCGCGGCGTGGACGAGTTGGTGAGCGACCTCTTCGGTGGTCGGTCCGCGCCGGCCCGGCCGCTGGCGGCGATCCAGGCGGACCTCGCTGCGCTGATCGGCCTGGAGGCGGTCAAGGAGCAGGTGCAGGCGCTGGTCGCGTTCCTGCAGGTGCAGGCCCGCCGCAAGCAGCACGGTCTGCCGGAGGCGGCGACGTCCCAGCACCTGGTGTTCCTGGGCAACCCGGGCACCGGCAAGACCACGGTCGCGCGGCTGCTCGCCGAGATGTACCGGGCGGTCGGCCTGCTGCAGAAGGGCCACCTGGTGGAGGTCGACCGGGCCGCGCTCGTCGGGCAGCACGTCGGGGCGACCGCGATCAAGACCGACCGGGTGGTCCGCTCGGCGCTGGACGGCGTGCTGTTCATCGACGAGGCCTACTCGCTGGCCCCGGAGGGCGACGGGCGCAACGACTTCGGCCCCGAGGCGATCGAGGTCCTGCTCAAGCGCATGGAGGACCACCGGCACCGCATGGTGGTGATCGTGGCCGGCTACCCCCGGCTGATGGAGGCCTTCCTGGCCTCCAACCCCGGCCTGCGCTCCCGGTTCGGCCGGGAGATCCGGTTCCCCGACTACTCGACGGCCGAGCTCGAGGCGATCTTCGTGAGCATCGTGGCCCAGCACGAGTACGTGCTCGAACCCGGCGCCGAGACGACGCTGCGCGCCACCCTGGCCGGCATCCGGGCCGGTGAGGACACCGGCAACGCCCGCTTCGCCCGCACCCTGTTCGAGCAGTCGCTCAACCGGCAGGCGCTGCGGCTGACCCGCGACGGCAGCGCGGAGGACCTGGACCGCACCGCGGTCACCACCCTCACCGCCGGGGACGTCGCCGAGGCCGCCCGCGCGCTGCTCGGCGAGCCGGTGTCCCCGCCGGAGCTGTCCCGCTGGCAGCGCTGGCTCGGGTAGCTCAGTCCTCCAGCAGCCAGACGGCGGTGTCGGCGGGGAGCGCGACGGTGCCGTGCGCGCTGCGGACGTGGGTGGACGACGCCAGCAGGACGGTGCCGGCGTGCGGCACGAGGGCGGTGTCGGTGCCCATGTTGAGCACGCAGGTCACGGTCTCGTCGTCCCCGGCGCAGCGGACGGTGAGGACGTCGCCGCTGGTGCTCACCGTCGCCGTCCCCGAGCCCAGCGCCGGGTGCGCGGCGCGCAGGGCCAGCGCCCGGCGGTAGAGGGTGAGGGTGGAACCGCCGTCCCGGGTCTGGCGGGAGACGGCGTGCTGCGCCCAGTTGGCGGGGATCGGCAGCCACGGCTCGGCGGCGCCGTCGGGGGAGAAGCCGACGCCGGCAGAGTCGTTCCACGGCATGGGCACGCGGCAGCCGTCGCGGCCGGCCCGGGCGCCGCCGCTGCGGTGGAAGATCGGGTCGAGCTTGGCCTCGTCGGGGACGACGGCCTGCGGCAGGGCGAGCTCGTCGCCGGCGTAGAGGTAGGGGGAGCCGGGCAGCGACAGCATCAGCAGCGCCGCGGCCCGGGCGCGGGCGGTGCCCAGCGCGCCGCCGCCGAACCGGCTGACCTGGCGGTCCTTGTCGTGGTTGCCGAGCACCCAGGAGACCGGGGCGCCGACGGTGGCGAAGGCGTCCAGCGCGGTCTGCACGCCGTCGGCGAAGGCGGCGGCGTCCCAGCCGGACTTGATCAGCCGGAAGGAGAACGACTGGTGCATCTCGTCGGGGCGGGAGTACAGCGCGACCTGCTCCAGGTCGGCCAGGCAGACCTCGCCGACCAGCATGGTGTCCGGGTACTCGTCGCAGATCGCCCGCCAGCGGCGCCAGACGTCGTGCACCTCGGGCTGGTTCCAGGTCATGGCCTGCTCGGGGCCGTGGCCGAAGAGGGTCGGGGAGTAGGTGCCGGGGTTGTCGCGCAGCCCGGCGTCCTTGACCAGGCCGTAGGCGACGTCGACCCGGAAGCCGGAGACGCCGCGGTCCAGCCAGAACCGCAGGGTGGCGTCGAAGTCCTCGGCGACGGCGGGGTCGCGCCAGTTGAGGTCGGGCTGCTCGGGGGCGAACAGGTGCAGGTACCAGCGGCCGTCGGGGGTGCGTGACCAGGCGG
Source organism: Klenkia terrae (assembly GCF_037083865.1). NCBI lineage: Bacteria > Bacillati > Actinomycetota > Actinomycetes > Geodermatophilales > Geodermatophilaceae > Klenkia > Klenkia terrae. The sequence continues at coordinate 27,737 of NZ_JBAPLV010000036.1, forward strand.
GTCCGCCGAACAGCGACTGCCAGTTGTTCGGCGGCTGCTCGGACGCCGGGGCGAAGTGGTACCGGGACGCCTCGGGGGCGTCGGGGTCGGCGAGGGCCGCCCGGAACCAGGCGTGCTGGGCGGAGGTGTGGTTGGGGACGACGTCCAGGATCACCTTGAGCCCGAGCGCGCGGGCGTCGGCGATGAGCGCCTCGAGGTCGGCCAGGTCGCCGTAGTCGGGGTCGACGGCGCGGTAGTCGACGATGTCGTAGCCGCCGTCCGCACCGCCGGAGGGGTAGTGCGGGTTGATCCACAGCGCGTCGACGCCGAGCCAGACCAGGTAGGGCAGCCGCGAGCGCAGGCCGGCCAGGTCACCGATGCCGTCGCTGTCCGAGTCGGCGAACGAGCGCAGGTACACCTGGTAGACCACGGCCGAGCGCCACCACTCCTGGGTGGGCGCGGGCGCGGCAGGGGACGGCAGCGCTGCCAACCGGGTTGCCATGACTCCGTCATCGGCAGCTGTGCGGTGCCGCTGTGTGGCCTGAGTCACCAGTCCTGCGGCCGGGGTTTCAGCAGATCACTCCGTGGTCGGGGCGCCCGGTCCGGGGTAGAAGCCGTTGGACACCTGCCGCCGGGCCGCGGCCTGCTGGTCGGCACCGGGGAGGCCCTGCACGCTGTTGCGCAGGGCCTCGAGGGTGGCGACGCGGTTGTTCTCGTAGACGGCGTCCGCGTCGGCGGCGTCGGGGTTCACCCAGACAGCGGCGATGACGACGTCGTCCTCGCACTGCTCCGGGGCGAGCACGCCCTCGCTGACCGCGTCCGCGACCCCGGCGGCGACCCCCGCCTGGGCGGCGCCCCAGGTGAGGGTGCGGTGCGCGGCGGTCTCCGGCGCGGACTTGGTGACGAAGAGGGTGAACGGCTTCACCGCGGTGCCCGGCTGCAGGCAGACCACGAACGGGGCGTGGCCCTGGGACGGCGTGGCGAGCGCGGTGGCCCAGGCGGTGCCCACCGGACCCAGCCGCGGGCCGAGCACGGTGTTGACGTGGGCGACGTCCGGACCGCTGCCCTGGAAGCTCTCACCAATCAGCACGCGCTCAGTCTCCCCGCGCGACGAGGCCCGACACCGGCAGGGCAGCCTGGACCGGTGGCCGACGACCGTGACCCCTTCATCCGCGTCCGCCGGGCCCGCGAGCACAACCTGCAGGACGTGGACGTCGCCGTCCCGCGGGACTCCCTGGTCGTGTTCACCGGCGTGAGCGGGTCGGGCAAGTCGTCGCTGGCGTTCGGCACCATCTACGCCGAGGCGCAGCGCCGGTACTTCGAGTCGGTGGCGCCCTACGCGCGGCGGCTGATCCAGCAGGTCGGGGCGCCGGCGGTCGAGGAGATCACCGGGCTGCCGCCGGCGGTGGCGCTGCAGCAGAGCCGGGGGACGCCGAGCAGCCGCTCGACGGTGGGCACGGTGACGACGCTGTCCAACTCGCTGCGGATGCTGCTGTCCCGGGCCGGGACCTACCCGCCGGGTGCGCCGCGGCTGGACTCCGACGCGTTCTCGCCGAACACCGCGGCCGGCGCCTGCCCGGAGTGCTCGGGGCTCGGCTCGGTGCACGAGGTCACCGAGCAGACGCTGGTGCCGGACCCGTCGCTGAGCATCCGGGACGGCGCGGTCGCCGCGTGGCCGGGTGCCTGGCACGGCAAGAACCTGCGCGACATCCTCACCGAGCTCGGCCACGACATCGACCGGCCGTGGCGGGACATCCCGGCGCAGGAGCGGGACTGGATCCTGTTCACCGACGAGCAGCCCGAGGTGACCGTGCACCCGGTGCGCGGGCCGGGTCAGATCCAGCGCGACTACGTCGGCCGGTACCAGGGCGCCCGGGCGTACGTGATGCACACGCTGGCGGCGACGAAGAGCCCGACGATGCGCCGCCGGGTGATGCAGTACGTGACCACGCGGCCGTGCCCGGTGTGCGGCGGCGGCCGGCTGCGGCCGGAGTCCCTCGCCGTCACGGTGGCCGGGCGGGACATCGCCGAGCTCACCGCGCTGCCGATGACCGAGCTGGTGCCGGTGCTGGAGGCCGCGGAGCTGCCGGAGGTGGGTCGCGGCATCGTCGCCGACCTGGTCGCCCGGATGGCGGTGCTCACCGACCTGGGGCTGGGCTACCTCAGCCTGGACCGGACGACGCCGACGCTGTCGCCGGGGGAGCTGCAGCGGCTGCGGATCGCCACCCAGCTGCGCTCGGGCCTGTTCGGCGTGGTCTACGTGCTGGACGAGCCGTCGGCCGGGCTGCACCCCGCGGACACCGAGCAGCTGCTGACGGTGCTGGACCAGCTGACCGCCGCCGGCAACTCGTTGCTGGTCATCGAGCACGACATGGCGCTGGCCCGGCGGGCGGACTGGGTCGTGGACGTCGGTCCGCACGCCGGCGTGCACGGCGGGCGGGTGCTCTTCAGCGGGCCGGTCGCCGGTCTGGCCGAGGTGGAGGAGTCGGTGACCCGCCGGTTCCTGGTCGACCGGCCGCCCGTGGCCCGTCAGCGGCGCTCGTCGTCGGGGGAGCTGGTGCTGACCGGGATCACCCGGCACAACCTGCGCGACGTCGAGTTGGTGCTGCCATTGGGCGTGCTGACCGCGGTCACCGGGGTGTCCGGGTCGGGGAAGTCGACGCTGGTGAGCCAGGTGCTGGCCGACGTGGTGGCCCAGCACCTCGGCACCCCTCCTGACGAGGAGGAGCACGAGGTGCTCGACGTCGGGGGTGTCGGGGCGCGCGGGCTGGAGCGGGTCGACCGGTTGGTGCGGGTGGACCAGAAGCCGATCGGCCGGACGCCCCGGTCGAACCTGGCGACCTACACCGGCCTGTTCGACGTCGTCCGGAAGCTGTTCGCGGCCACCGACGAGGCACGGGCCCGCGGCTGGTCGGCCGGGCGGTTCTCGTTCAACGTCGTCGAGGGCCGCTGCCCGACCTGCCAGGGGGAGGGCGCGGTGACCGTCGAGCTGCTGTTCCTGCCCGGGACGTACGCGCCGTGCCCGACCTGCGGCGGAGCCCGGTACAACGCCGAGACGCTCGAGGTCACGCTGGACGGCCGGACGATCGCCGAGGTGCTGGACCTGACCGTCGAGACCGCGCACGAGGTCTTCGCCCAGGTGCCCGCCGCCGCGCGCAGCCTGACCGCGCTGTCGGAGGTGGGGCTGGGCTACCTGCGGCTGGGCCAGCCGGCGACGGAGCTGTCCGGCGGAGAGGCACAGCGGGTCAAGTTGGCCAGCGAGCTGCAGCGGGCCCGGCGCGGGCACACGCTCTACGTGCTGGACGAGCCGACGTCGGGCCTGCACCCGGCCGACGTTGAGGTGCTGATGCGGCAGCTGCAGTCCCTGGTGGACGCGGGGAACACCGTGGTGCTGGTGGAGCACGACATGGACGTGGTGGCGCAGGCGGACTGGGTGCTGGACCTGGGGCCCGGTGGTGGCGACGCCGGCGGTCGCGTCGTCGCCGCGGGGACGCCCGAGCAGGTGGCCGGGGCGGACAGCACCACCGCGCGCTTCCTCGCTGGTCGGACACGTGCAGTCGAGGTCTAGCTGTTGCGGTGCATGAGGTTGTTGACAGCGGGGCGGTAGGGGCCGGGACGTAGGAC
>NZ_JBAPLV010000037.1:0-31301 GCF_037083865.1 Klenkia terrae
TCATCCGACGCCCCGTTCCTGCGCGATGCGGGCCGCGCGGACGTGGAACGCCGCGGCGATCTCCGCCCGGGCACCCGCCGGGTCCTCCCGACCGCGGCGGTGGTCGATGCGGAGCGTCGCCCAGTCCATGGCCAACGCGGCCGAGTCCCGTCGGCGGTCGCGGGCCCAGTTGTCCGGGCCCCGGTGGTAGGCCGCACCGTCGAGCTCGATGCCCAGGCGTGCCGCCGGCAGGGCGCCGTCCAGGTGGATGGTGCCGATCGCCGTCCGCAGGGCGTACTGCCGCTCGACCGGGGGGATCCCGGGCACGTCCAGCAGGTGCTGCAGGCCCCAGATCTCGAACTCGCTGTGCGAGCCACCCCGAACCAGCTCCACCAACTCCCGCAGGAGCGCCCGCCCGGGCAGGCGGCTCCGTGTCCGGAGGTCTGCCAGCAGCAGGTCGGCGTCGACCCGACCCCGGCGCACCGCGCCGATGACCGCTCCGCGCGCCACCTCGACGTCCCGCGGTGTTCCGCGCGACCCGTGCGCCCATCCCCAGGCGTCCAGCAACGCCGTGGCCTCGCCCGTGACCGGCAGACCCCGGCGGACCGGTCCGGTCAGCTCGCGGGACACCTGCACGACCAGCCAGGACGGCCGGGGGACGGCGATGTGCCGGCTCGGCGGAGCCGCGACGTGCACCCGGGCGCCGGGTTCGTCGACCAGGTCGGCCAGGTGGAGGGCGCTGCGCGCGGCCAGCCGCCCACCGGTCCACAGCGCTGCTGCGGTGGCCCGGGTGCGCCAGTGACCCGATCGCGCCGGGTCGACCAGCACCCCGGGCAGCGGTCGCAGCAGCCGCCCGTCGCGCACCCAGCGCACGACGCTGGTCCGCCCCGACGCGGCCACCACCTCAGCGCTCGACCGCGCTCCGTCGGGCCCGAGCAACGTCGCGAGGTCCACCACCATGCCCCCACGGTGGCCGCTGGGAGAAGGCGCCGGAACGCGTCACCGACACCTGTGGACACCAGCACCCGATGTGGACCACGAGCCCCACATCGCCCCGCCACCTGCTACCCGCCCGCGGGGTGGCCCCCCGGGATGCCGTCACATGACGCCCAGGACCCAGAACGCGCCCCGAATGGGTCCTCACCGTCACATGACGGCTGGCGGTGGGGGTGTGGGGGCGCGAGCGCTATGCGCCGGTGAAGTCGGGCTTGCGCTTGCTCAGGAAGGCCTCCACGGCCTCGCTGTGGTCGTGGGTGTGGCCGAGCTGCGCCTGCAGCGTCGCCTCCATGGCCAGGGTGGTCTCCAGGGAGTCGGTGGCCGCGGTGGCCAGGACCTCCTTGACCGCGCGGAAGGCGGCGGTGGGGCCGGCGGCGAGCTGGGCGGCCAGCGCCTGCGCTGTGGCCAGCACCTCCTCGGCGGGCACCACGCGGTGCACCATGCCCCACTCGGCGGCCTGCTCGGCGGTGAAGGGGGTGGGGATCAGCAGCAGCTCGGCGGCCCGGGAGCCGCCCACGCAGTGCACCAGGCGGGAGGCCAGCGCGGAGTCGCTGCCCAGCCCGACGCCGACGAACGCGGTGGTGAACTTCGCGCCGGCCGCGGCCACCCGCAGGTCGCCGCCCAGCGCGAGGCCCAGGCCGGCCCCGGCGCAGGCACCGTTGACCGCCACGACCACCGGCACCCGCAGCGCGGCCAGGGCCAGCACCATCGGGTTGTACTCGGCGTCCACGACGTCCAGCGCCGGCTTGCCCGCCCGGATCTCCTCGACGTGCTGCGCGAGGTCCTGCCCCACGCAGAACGCCCGGCCGGTGCCGGTCAGCACCACCGCGCGCACCGAGGTGTCGTCCGCGAGCGCCCGGAGGTGGTCGATCAGGGACAGCCGGATCTCGTGGGTGAGACCGGGGGCGGGGAGGGTCAGGGTCGCCACGGCCCCGTCGTCGCTGCGCTGCACGGACATCGTCGTCCCCTAGCTGTAGTCGTGGAAGCCGCGGCCGGTCTTGCGGCCCAGGTCACCGGCCGCCACCTTGTCACGCAGCAGCTGCGGCGGGGTGAACCGGTCGCCCAGGGTGGAGGTCAGGTACTCCGCCACCGCCAGCCGCACGTCCAGCCCGACCAGGTCGGTGGACCGCAGCGGGCCCATCGGGTGCCGGTAGCCCAGCTCCATGGCGGTGTCGATCGCCTCGGCGTCGGCCACGCCCTCCTCGAGCATCCGGATCGCCTCCAGGCCCAGCAGCACGCCGAGCCGGGACGACGCGAACCCGGGGGAGTCCCGGACGACGATGCCGGTCTTGCCCAGCCGGTCCACCCACTCCTGCGCGGTGGCGACCACGTCGTCGGCGGTCTCGGCGGCGACCACGATCTCCACCAGCGTGGACGCCGGGACCGGGTTGAAGAAGTGCATGCCGACGAACCGGGCCGGCCGGTCCAGGGCGGCCGCCAGCTCGGTCACCGACAGCGAGCTGGTGTTGGTGGCCAGCACCGCGTCGGGTGCCAGCACCGCCTCCACCGCCCGCAGCACCTCGACCTTGAGCGCGGGGATCTCGGGGACCGCCTCGACCACCAGCTCGCAGTCGGCGGGCAGGTCACCGGGGGTGTCGACCATCGTCAGCCGGGCGGCGGCGTCGGCCACCGTGCCCTCGAGCTTCCCGCGGCGGTCGGCCTCCTCCAGCCCGGCGACGATCCGGTCGTGCGCGGCCTGCGCCGCCTCGTCCCCGGCCTCGACGACGTGCACCTGCGCGCCCGTGCCGAGCAGGCCCTGGGCGATCCCGCCGCCCATCCGGCCCCCGCCGACGACCCCGACGACGGCCATCAGACGCGCTCGACGAGCATCGACACGCCCTGGCCGACCCCCACGCAGAGGGTGGCCAGCCCGCGCCGGCCGCCCTCGCGCTCGAGCCGGCCCATGAGCGTGACCAGCAGGCGGGCGCCGGAGCAGCCCAGCGGGTGGCCCAGGGCGATCGCGCCGCCGTCGGAGTTGACGATCTCCTCGTCGATGCCCAGTCGGCGCAGCACGCCGAGGGACTGCGCGGCGAAGGCCTCGTTGAGCTCGACGGCGTCCAGGTCGGCGACGGACCAGCCGGCCTTGGCCAGCGCCTTCTCCGTGGCCGGCACCGGGCCCAGGCCCATCACGTTGGGGGCGACACCGGCCGAGGCCGAGACCACGACGCGGGCGCGGGGGGTGAGCCCGTGCCGCTCGACGGCCTCGGCCGAGGCCAGCACCAGCGCGGCGGCGCCGTCCGACAGCGGCGAGCTGTTGCCGGCGGTGACGATCCCGTTCTTCCGGAACACCGGCTTGAGCTTGCCCAGGGACTCCATCGACGAGCCCGGGCGCGGGCCCTCGTCGCGGGTGACGGTGGTCGTCTCCTTCTTGCCGACGACGTCGACCGGCACGATCTCGGCGTCGAACCGGCCGGCCTCGGCGGCGGCGACCGCGCGGGCGTGGCTGCGGACGGCGAAGGCGTCGCACTCGTCGCGGGTGAGCCCGTCCAGGGCCGCGATCTCCTCGGCCGTCTCGCCCATGGTCAGCGTGATCTTGCGGGTGCGCGGGTCCTCGGGGTGCTCGACGCCGCGGTCGTGCGCGGTGAAGGTGGGGTTGGTGAATCGCCAGCCCAGCGAGGTGTCCACCACCTCGCCCGGGCGGGCCCACGGGGTGCCGGGCTTGGCCATCACCCAGGGCGCCCGGGTCATGGACTCCACGCCGCCGGCGATCGCCAGGTCCAGCTCGCCGGCCCGGATGGAGGCCGCGGCCGAGGCGGTCGCGGTCAGCCCGGAGGCGCACAGCCGGTTGGTCGTGTAGCCGGGCACGGTGTCGGGGAGGCCGGCCAGCAGCACCGCCATGCGGGCGACGTCCCGGTTGTCCTCGCCGGACTGGTTGGCCGCGCCGAGCACGACCTCCTCGACGGCGTCGGCGGGGGCGCCGGAGCGGCGCAGCACCTCGCGGACGACCAGCGCGGCCAGGTCGTCGGGCCGGACGCCGGCCAGCGCGCCGCCGTACTTGCCCTGGGGGGTGCGGACCCCGTCGACCAGGTAGACCTCGGACGTCATCGTCACTCCTCGCTGGTTTGCTGACCGTCCGGTCAGGACATCGGACCGGGGACGGCGGGGCAAGTCTGCCTCCCACCCAGTGGTCGCCGTCCGTTTACTTGACTCGTTCAAGAATGCACGACATGGTGGAGGGGTGTCGCCGACCGAGGACCTGGAGCTCGCCCTGCGCGGGGCCGCCCTCCGGGTGACCCGTCCGCGGCTGGCCGTGCTCGACGTCCTGCGCGGGCACGCCCACGCCACCACCGACGAGGTGCTCAGCGACGTCCGGGACCGGCTGCCCGAGGTCTCGCACCAGGCCGTCTACGACGTGCTGCGCGCGCTGACCGCCGCCGGGCTGGTCCGCCGGATCGAGCCGCAGGGCTCGGTGGCCCGCTACGAGGTCCGGGTCGGTGACAACCACCACCACCTGGTCTGCCGCTCCTGCGGCACGATCGCCGACGTCGACTGCGCGGTCGGCTCGGCCCCCTGTCTGACCCCCGCGGAGGACCACGGCTTCGTCGTCGACGAGGCCGAGGTCATCTACTGGGGTCTGTGCCGCGTCTGCAGCGCGGCACCACCCGTCCTGCCCACCCTCGTCACCACCCCAGAGAGAGGCACGCGATGAGCGAGCACGACAAGTCCACGGTCGCCCCCGAGGACTACGACAAGACCGAGGTCGCCAAGACCGAGACCGCCAGCACCAGCGAGAGCGAGAACCCGGCGATCAAGTCGCCGGAGCCGGTGCACGGCGGGCGTCCCCGCTCCGTGCAGGACTGGTGGCCCAACCAGGTCGACCTCCGGGTGCTCGACCGCTCGGCCGCCGACGCCGACCCGCTGGGCGCCGACTTCGACTACGCCGCCGAGTTCGCCAAGCTCGACGTCGAGGAGCTCAAGCGCGACCTCGTGCAGGTCATGCGCACCTCGCAGGACTGGTGGCCGGCCGACTGGGGCCACTACGGCCCGCTGTTCATCCGCATGTCCTGGCACGCCGCGGGCACCTACCGCAGCGCCGACGGCCGCGGCGGCGGCGGCGAGGGCGGGCAGCGCTTCGCCCCGCTCAACAGCTGGCCGGACAACGCCAACCTGGACAAGGCCCGCCGCCTGCTGCTGCCGATCAAGCAGAAGTACGGCCGCAAGATCTCCTGGGCCGACCTGCTGGTGCTCGCCGGCAACGTCGCCCACGACGACATGGGCCTCAAGACCTTCGGCTTCGCCTTCGGCCGCAAGGACAGCTGGCAGCCCAGCGAGGTCTTCTGGGGCCCCGAGGACACCTGGCTCGGCGACGAGCGCTACGCCGACGACAGCCCGCTGGACCTGGACGAGGGCCACCTGGCCGCCGTCACCATGGGCCTGATCTACGTCAACCCCGAGGGCCCGCAGGGCAAGCCGGACCCGATGGGCTCGGCCCACGACATCCGGGTGACCTTCAGCCGCATGGGCATGAACGACGAGGAGACCGTCGCGCTGGTCGCCGGCGGCCACACCTTCGGCAAGACCCACGGCGCCGGCGACCCCGAGCTGGTCGGCCCCGAGCCCTCCGGCTGCCCGGTGCACGGCAACGGCCTGGGCTGGATCAGCCAGTACGGCACCGGCAAGGGCGCCGACACCATCACCAGCGGCCTCGAGGGCGCGTGGACCCCCACGCCCACGCAGTGGGACAACACCTACTTCGAGATGCTCTTCAGCTACGACTGGGAGAAGACCCTCAGCCCGGCCGGCGCCAAGCAGTGGGGGCCGACCAACCCCGAGGCGCAGGAGCTCGTGCCCGACGCCCACATCGAGGGCAAGCGCAACGCCCCGATGATGAGCACCGCGGACATGGCCCTGGTCGTCGACCCCGGCTTCCGGGAGATCTCGCGCAACTTCTACGAGAACCCCGAGTACTTCGCCGAGGTCTACGCCCGCGCCTGGTTCAAGCTGCTGCACCGCGACATGGGCCCCAAGACCCGCTACCTGGGCCCCGACGTCCCCGCCGAGGAGCTCGTCTGGCAGGACCCGGTCCCGGCCGTCGACCACGAGCTCGTGGGCGACGCCGAGATCGCCGACCTCAAGGCGCGGCTGCTGGCCGCCGGCCCGACGGTCCCCCAGCTGGTGCACACCGCCTGGTCGGCCGCAGCGTCCTACCGCGACACCGACAAGCGCGGTGGCGCCAACGGCGGGCGCATCCGGCTCGAGCCGCAGATCGGCTGGGCCGCCAACGCCGGCGTCGCCGAGGTCATCCCGGCCATCGAGGAGGTCAAGGCCGACTTCGAGGCCGAGACCGGCAAGCGCGTCTCCTTCGCCGACCTGGTGGTCCTCGCCGGCACCGCCGCGGTGGAGAAGGCCGCGGCCGACGCGGGCGTGCCGGTGACCGTGGGCTTCACCCCCGGCCGCACCGACGCCACCCAGGAGCAGACCGACCCGGACAACTTCAGGTGGCTCGAGCCCAAGGCGGACGGCTTCCGCAGCTACCTGCTGCCCGGCAGCAAGCTGCAGCCCGAGCAGCTGCTGGTGGACAAGGCCTTCAACCTGGGCCTCACCGCCAAGGAGATGACCGTGCTGGTCGGCGGTCTGCGGGTCCTCGGCGCCAACACCGGCGGCGTGCAGCACGGTGTGTTCACCGACCGCGTGGGCGTGCTGTCCCAGGACTTCTTCCGCACGGTGCTCGACCTGGGCATCCAGTGGCGGACGTCGCGGGACACCGAGGACGTCTACGAGGGCGTCGGCGCCGACGGCTCCGTGGCGCGCACCGCCACCGCCGCGGACCTGGTGTTCAACTCCAACGCGATCCTGCGCGGCATCGTGGAGGTCTACTCCTCCGACGACATGACGGAGAAGTTCGCCCAGGACTTCGCCACCGCGTGGACCAAGGTCATGGACAACGACCGGTTCGACGTCCGGAGCTGAGAAAACGCTCCTTCCTGGGAGCTGGCTGGGACCGTTAGGAGTTGAGGGCAGCTTCACCGTAAGGTGAGGCTGCCCTCAGCCTCCGCCGGGGGTCTTCGCCTGCCAGGAGGTGTCCCGCCGTGGGAGCTCTGTTCTTCCCCAGCTACCTCATCGGGCTGCGCGAGGGCCTGGAGATGGTCCTCGTGGTCAGCGTGCTGATCGCCTACCTGGTCAAGACCGGTCGCCGCCAGCACCTGCTGCCCGTCTGGGGCGGCGTGGCCGCCGCGGTCGTGCTCTCGGTCGGGTTCGGCGCCGTGCTGTCCTACGTGTCGACGGCGGTGCTCGGCGGCCCGGGCCAGGAGCTCTTCGACGCCGTCACCTCGGTGATCGCCGTCGCGCTCGTCACCTGGATGATCTTCTGGATGCGGCGCACCGCCCGCAAGCTGTCCGGTGAGCTGCGCGGCCGGCTGGACGACGCGGTGGGCCTGGGCCTGGGCGCCGTCGTCGGCATCGCGTTCGCCTCCGTGGTCCGCGAGGGCCTGGAGACCACGCTGCTGTTCTTCGCCTCCGCGCAGGGTGCGGTGAGCGCCACCCCGCTCGTCGGGCTGGCCGCCGGGTTGGCCACCGCTGTCGTGCTGGGCACCCTGCTCTACGCGGGCGCCGTGCGGATCAACCTGTCGCGGTTCTTCACGATCTCCGGTGTCCTGCTGGTCTTCGTCGCCGCCGGCATCTTCAAGTACGGCATCCACGACTTCCAGGAGGCCGGCGTCCTGCCCGGTCTGACCACCTACGCCTACGACGCGTCGGGGTGGCTGGACCCGGGCAGCTGGTGGGGTGCGGTCCTGGACGGCGTCTTCAACATCTCGGCCCAGCCCAGCGTGCTCGAGGTGGTCGCCTACCTGGCCTACCTCCTGCCGGTCCTGGTCCTGTTCCTCCTCCCGGGCCGCCCGGCCCGGGAGACCCCCGCACCCGCCACCACCCCGGAGCACATCGATGTACGCGCGTAAGACCTCCCTCGTCGCGGCCGGAGCCGCCTCCCTCGCCCTGCTGGCCGCCTGCGGGGGCGGCTCCTCGGCAGGCGGCAGCGGTTCCGAGGCCTCCGACGACATCGCCGTCTCGGCCACCGACACCACCTGCGACGTCGACGCCACGGAGCTCGACGCCGGCACGCACCAGTTCACCGTGACCAACACCGGCAGCTCGACCACCGAGTTCTACCTCTACGCCGAGGGCGACCGGATCATGGGCGAGGTCGAGAACATCGCCCCCGGGGTGGCCCGCACGCTGCTGGTCGAGCTGCCGGCCGGTGAGTACCAGGCCGCCTGCAAGCCGGGCATGGTCGGCGACGGCATCCGCAACGCACTCACCGTGACCGGCGAGTCCCAGCAGCTCTCCGACGACGAGCAGCTGCAGACCGCCGTCGAGGACTACACCCGCTACGTGGGCAGCCAGACGACCGCGCTGCGGGAGCAGACCCAGGCATTCGTCGACGCGGTCAACGCCGGTGACGTGGCCACCGCCCAGGGGCTCTACCAGGTCGCCCGCACGTACTTCGAGCGGATCGAGCCGGTGGCCGAGAGCTTCGGCGACCTGGACCCGAGGATCGACGCCCGGGAGAACGACGTCGAGGAGGGGGGCACCTGGACCGGCTTCCACGTCCTGGAGCGCGATCTCTGGCAGACCGGCGACCTCTCGGCCTCCGGGCCGGTGGCCGACCAGCTGATGACCGACGTCGACGACCTGATCACCCGGGTGCAGACCCTCGAGCTGCAGCCCCTCGACCTCGCCAACGGCGCGCTGGGCCTGCTCGACGAGATCGCCAGCAGCAAGATCACCGGTGAGGAGGAGCGCTACTCGCGCACCGACCTCTGGGACTTCCAGGCCAACCTGGACGGCTCGCAGACCGCCATCGCCTCGCTGCGACCGGTGATCGCCGAGGCCGACCCCGACCTGGCCGCCGCACTGGACTCCGCGTTCGCCGCCACCCAGGCCGACCTGGCCCAGTTCGCCTCCGGTGACGGCTTCCTCCTCTACACCGAACTCACCGCCGAGCAGCTCCAGGGCCTGTCCGACTCCATCAACGCCCTCGCCGCCCAGGTCAGCCAGGTGCCCGCCGTCGTCGCCGGCTGATCGGGGACAGTGGAACGCATGAAGCTCTCCCGACGTGACTTCTTCGGCGCCGCCGGCGTCGGCGCCGCCGGTGCCGCCGCCCTGGGCGCGGGCAGCTGGGCGGCCGGCCGGGACGCCGAGCCGGCCACGGTGACCGCGGCCGCCGGCCAGGATGCCGTCGAGTTCCACGGCGACCGGCAGGCCGGCATCGTGACCCCGGCCCAGGACCGGCTGCACTTCGTCTCCTTCGACGTCATCACCGACGACCGGGATGCCCTCGTCCGCCTGCTGCAGGACTGGACGACGGCCGCCCGGCGGATGACCCGCGGACAGGACGCCGGCCCGGTCGGCGCCGTCCAGGGCAACGAGTACGCCCCGCCGGACGACACCGGCGAGGCGCTGGGTCTGCCGCCGGCCGGGTTGACGCTGACCATCGGGTTCGGGCCCACCCTGTTCCGCACCGCCGACGGGACGGACCGGTTCGGCATCGCCGACCGGCAGCCCGCGGCGCTGGTCGAGCTGCCCGGCTTCGCCGGCGACCTGATCGACCCCACCATCAGCGGTGGGGACCTGTGCATCCAGGCCTGCGCCGACGACCCGCAGGTGGCCGTGCACGCCGTCCGCAACCTGGCCCGGATCGGGGTCGGCCTGGTCAGCGTCCGCTGGTCGCAACTGGGGTTCGGCCGGACGTCGTCCACGTCCTCGGACCAGGTGACCCCGCGCAACCTGTTCGGCTTCAAGGACGGCACGGACAACCTCAAGGCCGAGCAGCCGGCCACCCTGGACCGCTTCGTCTGGGTCTCGGGCACCGACTCCTGGATGGACGGCGGCTCCTACCTGGTCAGCCGCAAGATCCGGATGCTGGTCGAGGTCTGGGACCGGCAGAACCTGCGTGACCAGCAGCAGACCATCGGGCGAACCAAGGGCAGCGGCGCACCGCTGGGCCAGCGCGGCGAGTTCGACCCGGTCGACTTCACCACGCAGGTCGAGGGCGACGTCGCCGTCCCGCCGACGTCGCACGTCTTCCTGGCCCACCCCACCAACTCCGGGACGGCGATCCTGCGGCGCGGCTACAGCTTCGTCGACGGCTCGGACGGGCTGGGCAGGCTCGACGCCGGGCTGTTCTTCCTCTGCTACCAGTCCGACCCGGAGACCGGGTTCGTGCAGGTCCAGCGCAACCTGCGGACCGACAAGCTCAACGAGTACGTGCAGCACACCTCGTCGGCGGTGTTCGCCTGCCCGCCCGGGGTGACCGGCGACGACGACTGGTGGGGCTCGGGCCTGTTCGGCTGACCGGACCGGCAGCGGGCACCATGTCGGGGTGGAACCCCTCACCCGCACCGTCGGCGACCGGTACGAGCTGCGCTCGCTGATCGCCACCGGCGGCATGGGCCAGGTGTGGCGGGCCCACGACCAGCGGCTGGGCCGGGCGGTCGCGGTGAAGGTGCTGCGCGGGGAGTTCGCCGGGGACGCCGACTTCCTGGCCCGGTTCCGCGCCGAGGCCCGGCACGCCGCCCTGCTCGGGCACCGCAACGTCGTCGCGGTCTACGACTACGGCGAGACGGCGGCCCCCGACGGCGAGCAGCTGGCCTACCTGGTCATGGAGCTGGTGCCCGGGGACTCCCTGGCCGCGGTGCGCCGGCGGCAGGGCGTGCTGCCCGCCGACCAGGTGCTGGAGATCGTCACCCAGACGGCGGCCGGTCTCGGTGCCGCGCACGAGGTCGGCATCGTGCACCGGGACGTGAAGCCGGGCAACCTGCTGCTGCGCCCGGACGGCTCGGTGGCGGTCACCGACTTCGGCATCTCGTGGTCGGCGGAGAGCGTCGCGCTGACCGCGACCGGCCAGGTCATCGGCACCGCGCACTACCTCTCGCCCGAGCAGGCCCGCGGCCGCCCGGCCACCCCGGCCAGCGACGTCTACGCCCTGGGCATGGTCGCCTACGAGCTGCTCGCCGGGCGCCGGGCCTTCGACGGGGCCAGCTCGGTGTCGGTCGCGCTCAGCCAGATCCAGGACGAGCCCGACCCGCTGCCCGCCGACGTCCCCGGCCCGGTTCGTGACCTGGTCGCCGCGATGCTGGTGAAGGACGCCGCGGGCCGGCTGGCCGACGGGGACGCGGTGGTCGCCGCGGCGACCGCCACCCGGGCGGCGATCGGTGCCGCCGGGGAGCCGACGGAGCTGTTGGACCTGGTGCCGCCGACCGGGCTGACCGCCCTGATGGACCCGGCCACCGCCACCGGTACCGGCGCCGCGTCGGCCCCGCCCCGACGGCGTCGGAAGCCGCTGCTGCTGGCCGGCGTGCTGGCCGCGCTGCTGCTCGTCGGCGGCGGTGCCGCCCTGCTGCTCGGGCTGGGTGGGTCGTCGGGACCCGAGGGCGGGTCGGCCAGCTCGGCGGCCACGACCACGGCGGCCCCGAGCACGCCCGACCCGGTCACCCTGGACGCCGCCGCCTACCTGGGCCGGCCGGTGAGCGCGGTGACCGCCGAGCTCACCGGGCTGGGCCTGGTCGTCACCACCGAGGAGGTGGCCGGCGACGGGTCGACCGCCGGTCTCGTGGTCGAGGTCGCCCCCGTGGGGACGGCGCTGCAGCCGGGTGCAGCGGTGACGGTGCGCTACGGCTCGGCCGCCCCGCCGACCACCGCCGCGCCGACCACCGAGCCGCCGGTCACCGTCGTGTCGACCCAGGCGCCGGCCCCGACCACCGACCCCCCGGCGGCGGACACCCCGGCCGACCCGGGCGGCGGCGGCCCGGGTGGCGGCGGTCCGGGCAACGGCAACGGCAACGGGAACGGCGGCCCCGGGAACGGCAACGGCAACGGGGGCGGTCCGGGGAACGGCAACGGGAACGGGAACGGGCGGGGTCCGGGCGCACCCTGATCGGCCCCTGCCCACCGGGCCCTCCGGCTGACAGGATGGGCCGGTGGAGCCGGAGACCCGTGTGCTGGGGAACCGCTACGAGCTCCGGTCCGTCATCGCCACCGGCGGCATGGGCCGGGTCTGGCGGGCGCACGACCGACGGCTCCGCCGGGCGGTGGCGGTCAAGGTGCTGCGCGGGGAGTTCGCCGGCGACCCCGAGTTCATCGCCCGCTTCCGCGCCGAGGCCCGGCACACCGCCCTGCTCCGCGACGAGCACATCGCGGCCGTCTACGACTACGGCGAGACCGAGGACGACGGCGAGCAGCTGGCCTACCTGGTCATGGAGCTCATCGAGGGCGAGCCGCTGTCGGCACTGCGCCGGCGCGAGGGCGCCGTCCCCGCCGACCGGACCGTGGACCTGCTGCGCCAGGCGGCGACCGGGTTGGCGGTGGCCCACCGGGCCGGGGTGGTGCACCGCGACGTCAAGCCCGGCAACCTGCTCGTCCGCCCCGACGGCAGCCTGACCATCACCGACTTCGGGATCGCCTGGTCGGCGGCCAGCGTCGCGCTGACCGGCACCGGCGAGGTCATCGGCACCGCGCACTACCTGTCGCCGGAGCAGGCGCAGGGCCTGCAGGCCACCGCCGCCAGCGACGTCTACGCCCTGGGCATGGTCGGCTACGAGCTGCTCGCCGGCCGGCGGGCCTTCACCGGGGACAACCCGGTCGCGGTGGTGCGGGCGCAGATCTCCGACGAGCCCGAGCCGCTGCCGGCCACCGTGCCGGTCGGGGTCCGCGTGCTCGTGGCCGCGATGCTGGTCAAGGACCCGACGGACCGGCTGGCCGACGGGGCCGCCGTCCTGGCCGAGGTCGAGGCCCTGGTCGAGCGCGGGCTCGGGCCGGCGACGGTGAAGCTGAGCACCGGCGGCCGGCACACCGTCAGCCCACCACCGCGCCGGGACCGCCGCCGCTGGGTGCTCGCCGGGGCCGCGGCCATGACCGCGCTGGGGGCGTCGGTGGCCGGGGTCGTGGTGCTGGGCGGCAGCGGAGAGCCTCCGGCCCAGGTGGCCGCCGGGTCCACCAGCAGCGCGGCGGCCACCTCGGTGCCGCCGACCCCGGAGCAGCCGGCCGCCGCCCCGGCGCCGGGCTGGTCCGCGCCGTCCCCGGTGACCGAGCTGGGCGCGGCCACCGGCACCGGGCTGGGGCAGGCCGTGCCGACCACCCCGCCGCCCACGACCGGGACGCCGACCACCGCGTCGACCACCTCGGCACCGTCCACCACCACCGGTCGCCCGGGGCGCCCCGGGCCACCGACGCCACCCGGTCCGACGGAGTCGAGCAGCCGGGGCCGCTGAGCAGGTCGAGAGGTGCGGCGTCAGGCCGTGCGGGGCCGACCCAGCCAGAGGCCGCCGGCGACCAGACCGGTGGCCAGCGTGAGCACGAAGCCGCGGTCGGCGGCCGCGGTCCCGGTGAAGACGACGACCAGCAGCCAGAAGACGGCGAGCCCGGCCGCCCCGGCGGCACCCAGCTGCCAGGCCTGCTGCCGGTCCAGCCCGCCGCGGCTGGGCACGGCCGGCACCAGGGCCACCAGCGCCGCGAGGGTGGCGAACACCGCCCACGCCGTCGTCGCCGACCACAGGGACGGCCCGCCGCCGGGGTAGGGCATCGACAGGCCGACCAGCAGCAGCACGAGGCCGACGACCCCGAGCCCGGTGGCGGTCAGCGCGGCCCGGTCGGCGGTGGTGCGCGGCCGGGCGCCGACCCGGGGCGAGGTGGAGCTCTCCGGGGTGGGCAGCGGCGGGGGCGCCGGGACGCCGCCGCCCATCGGCCCGGTCGGCTGGGGCGGGTAGGCCGGGTCGTAGGCCGCCCCGGTCGGCTGCGGCGGGTAGGCCGGGTCGTACGCGGGCTCGGTCGAGTGCGGCGGGTAGGCCGGGTCGTAGGCGGGCTCGGGCCGGGGCAGCGACTCCGTGCGGGGCGGGGACCCCGGCTGCTGCGGGGGATCCGGCTGGGGCTGCGGCGGGTACGGCGGCTGGCTCACGCGGGCCACCGTATCGGCGCCTACTGTCGGCGCGGTGGGAGCACGCGCAGGCATCGTCGTCACCGGGACCGAGGTCCTCACCGGCCGGGTCACCGACCGCAACGGACCGTGGCTGGCCGAGCAGCTGCGGCGCCTGGGCCTGGACGTCGGCCAGGTGGTGGTGGTCGGCGACCGGCCCGAGGACCTGCACTCGGCGCTGGCCTACCTGTCGGCGACCAACGACCTGGTGCTCACCTCGGGCGGGCTGGGGCCGACCGCCGACGACCTGACCGCCCAGGTGGTCGGGGACTTCTGCGGCCGGGAGTCCGCGGTGGACGAGGAGCTGGCGGACCGGATCGGGGCGATCGTCGACCGGCTGATGGCCCGCCGCGGCTGGGCCGTGGACGCGGAGGCGACCCGGGAGGGCACCCGCAAGCAGGCCCGGGTGCCGGCCGGTGCGCTGGTGCTGGAGCCGGTCGGCACCGCGCCGGGTCTCGTCGTCCCGCCCGCGCAGGGCGACGGCCCGCCGGTCGTCGTGCTGCCAGGACCGCCGACGGAGCTGCAGGCCATGTGGCCGGCCGCGCTGGCCGCCGCCCCGGTGCGCGCGGTGCTGGACCGGGCCGAGGAGCTGCGGCAGGACACCCTGCGGCTGTGGGGCACGCCGGAGTCCGAGCTCGCCGCCACCCTGCGCCGGGTCGACGACCAGCTGGCCGGCCTGGAGATCACCACCTGCCTGCGGGACGGCGAGCTCGAGATCGTCACCCGGTACGCCCCAGCGGCGGGCGCGGCCTACCAGCGGCTGGTCGACGCGGTGCGTGCCGACTTCGGCGGCACCCTGGTCAGCGAGGGCCCCGACGTGGACACCCTGGTCGCCGACGCCCTGGGGTCCCGCGGGCTGACCGTGGCCACCGCCGAGTCCTGCACCGGCGGCCAGCTGGTGGCCCGGCTGATCGATCGGCCCGGTGCGTCGGCCTGGGTGCCCGGCGGGGTGGTCTCGTACTCGAACACCGCCAAGCAGGAGCTGCTCGGGGTGTCGGCGCAGACGCTGGCGACGGTCGGCGCGGTGAGCCCCGAGGTGGCCCGCCAGCTCGCCGACGGGGCGCGCAGCCGGTTCGGCGCCGACGTCGGCATCGGCGTCACCGGGATCGCCGGTCCGGGCGGGGGCAGCCCGGACAAGCCGGTGGGCACCGTGCACCTGTGCGCGGTCGGCCCGGACGGCGTCGTCACCCGCTCGCTGGTGGTCCCCGGGGACCGCGCGGCCTTCCGGAAGCGGACCGTGACCGTGGGCATGCACCTGCTGCGCTCGCTGCTGCTGGGCGGCCCGCCCGCCTGATGGTTCCACGTGGAACGGAGCGGGCAGAGTGGGGCCATGAGCTCCATGCGGCTGCACGCGACCGGTCCGGTCCACCCCGACGAGGCGTGGGACCGATACCTGCACCCGGCCCGGTGGTCGGACTGGTCGCCGCAGATCCGCGGGGTGGACACCGACGCGGTGCGGATCGACCCCGGCGTCACCGGCCGGGTGCTGGGGCCGCTGGGCGTCTCGGCGCCGTTCGTGGTGGACGCGGTGGACGACGCGGCCCGCGAGTGGCTGTGGTCGGTCGACATCGGCGTGGGCACGATGCAGCTCATGCACTGGGTGCGCAGCGGCCCCGAGGGCGGGACGACGACCGGCCTGCGGGTGTCGGGCCCGTTCCCGCTCGTCGTCGGCTACGTCCCGCTGGCCGCGGCGGCCCTGCAGCGGCTGGTCCGCCGCTGACCCGTCGCTGACCCGCCGTACCGTCGCGGGGTGAGCAGCACCCACACGGTCACCAACCAGGTCCCGCCGCTGGTCGGGCACGATCCGATCGCGGGCGACACCGCGCTCGTCGAGGCCTGTCTGCGGCACGCCGACCCGCTGACCCTGGACTCCCTGGAGGACCTCGGCGCCCTGGCCGGCAGCGAGCAGGCCGCCGAGTGGGGTCGGCTGGCGAACGAGAACCCGCCGCGGCTGCGCACCCACGACCGCACCGGCCACCGCATCGACGAGGTGGAGTTCCACCCGGCCTGGCACGACCTCATGGGTGCCGCGGTCGGGCACGGGCTGGCCGGCACCCCGTGGGCGCTGGCCGAGGCCGGGGACGCCCATGCCCACGTGCGCCGCGCGGTGGGCTACCTGGGCTGGACCCAGGTCGAGGCCGGGCACGGCTGCCCGGTGACGATGACCTACGCCGTCGTCCCGGCGCTGCGCCGGGCCCCCGAGCTGGCCGTGGTGTTCGAGCCGGGGCTGACGTCGACGTCCTACGAGTTCGGCCTGGCCGACCCGCGCAGCAAGGCAGGCCTGGTCGCCGGCATGGGGATGACGGAGAAGCAGGGTGGCTCCGACGTGCGGGCCGGCACGACCAAGGCGGTCGCCCGGATCGACGGGACCTACCACCTGACCGGGCACAAGTGGTTCACCTCGGCGCCGATGAGCGACCTGTTCCTGGTGCTGGCGCAGACCGAGGAGGGCGTCTCCTGCTTCCTGGTGCCGCGGATGCTGCCCGACGGCGAGCGCAACGTGTTCCGCCTGCAGCGGCTCAAGGACAAGCTCGGCGACCGCTCGAACGCCTCCTCGGAGGTCGAGTTCGACCGCACCGTCGGCTGGCTGGTGGGGGAGCCCGGGCGTGGGGTGCGGGCCATCCTGGAGATGGTCACCACCACCCGGCTGGACTGCGTGCTGGGCTCGGCGTCGACCGTGCGGGCCGCGCTGACCCAGGCGTTGCACCACGCCACCCACCGGTCGGCCTTCGGTGCCCGGCTGGTCGACCAGCCGCTCATGCAGAACGTGCTGGCCGACGTGGCGGTGGAGAGCGAGGCGGCGACCGCGCTGGCCATCCGGCTGGCCGCGGCCCAGGACGCCGGGGAGACCGACTTCCTGCGGCTGGCCGGGGCGGCGGCGAAGTTCCACGTCTGCAAGCGCACCCCCGCCGTCGTCGCCGAGGCGCTGGAGGTGCTCGGCGGGAACGGGTACGTCGAGGAGTCGGTGCTGCCCCGGCTGTACCGGCAGTCGCCGCTGAACTCGATCTGGGAGGGCAGCGGGAACGTGATCGCCCTGGACGTGCTGCGGGCGCTGGAGCGGGACTCGGCCTCGGTGGCCGCGGTGCTGGCCGAGGTCGAGGCCGCGGCCGGCGTCGACGACCGGTTCGACGCCGCGGTCGCCCGGCTGCAGGCCGAGCTCGCCGACCCGGCCGACCTGCCGCTGCGGGCCCGGCGGATCGCCGGCCTGCTGGCCCTGTGCCTGCAGGGCTCGCTGCTGCTGCAGCACGCGCCGGGGTCGGTGGCCGACGCGTTCTGCGCGACCCGGCTGGGCGGGGACTGGGGCTCGGTGCTGGGCACCCTGCCGGCCGGGACGGCGGTCACCGAGATCGTCGACCGCGCGGTGGTCGCGCCCGCCTGAGGGTGGGAAACTCGGGGAGGTGACCGAGCGCAAGCCCGACGGGATGTCCGTCGAGACCTGGGTCGAGCACCAGATCCGGACGGCGGCCGAGCGTGGTGCGTTCGCCGACCTGCCCGGGTCGGGCAAGCCGCTGCCGAAGCGGGACGGCCCCGAGGACGCCTACGCCTGGGCGCTGGCCTGGGCCCGCCGCCAGGAGCCGGACGCCTCCTTCCTGCCGCCCTCCCTCGCGCTGGGCCGGGAGCGGGACGACCTGCCCGGGCGGTTGGCGGCGCTGACGTCGGAGGAGCGGGTCCGGGCCGCCGTCCGGGAGTTCAACGACCGGGTCGCCGCCGCGTGGCGCACCCCGCTGGACGGCCCACCCCTGGTGGTGCGGATGCACGACGAGGAGGAGCGGGTGGCGGAGTGGTGGGCCAGCCGCCCGCCCGCGCCGGATCCGGAGCCGGCTCCCGCACCCGAGCCGCCGGCTGCGCGGCGGTGGTGGCGCCGGCGGCGCTGAACGGCGGCGTTCCGACACGACGTGCACGGCCGTGGTCACCGGCTGTGCGGCCTGCCGGGTCTAGCGTGGTGGGGATGGCGATCGACGGCAGGTGGCGACCGGTGCCCCCGCGCGCCCTGCTGCCGGTGCCCGGGCCGAGCGCCGGGACCGTCGTCCCGCCGCTGTTCACCCCCCGGCTGCGGTTGCGACCGGTCCGTCCCGCCGACGGCGACGACGTCGTCGCGCTGCACGGGGACCCCGAGGTCATGCGCCACCTGGGCACCGGCCACCCGGTGCCTCCCGCCCGGGTGCGCGGGCTGGACCTGCCGCGGCTGCTGGCCGACCACGGGCCGGTGCCGCTGGGCTACTGGGCCGCGGAGGACCGGGCGACCGACGACTTCGTCGGCTGGTTCGAGCTGCGCCCGATGGTGACCGACCCGGTGGCCTCGGTCGAGCTGGGCTACCGGCTGCGGCGGGCCTGCTGGGGCCGCGGGCTGGCCACCGAGGGTGCCCGGGCACTGGTGGACGCCGTATTCGCAGGCACCGACACCGACGAGGTGGTCGCCACCACGATGGCGGTGAACACCGGGTCCCGGCGGGTGATGGAGAAGGTCGGCCTGAGCTGGCGCCGCACCTACACCGAGGAGCTGCCCGGCCCGCTGCCCGGCGCCGAGCACGGCGAGGTGGAGTACGTGCTCACCCGCGCGGACTGGCGTCCGCTGCGCCCGCAGCCCTTCCACCGCCGGCAGCCCCGGCGCTGGCCGGGCCGGCGTCCCTAGCCCGCAGCCCGGTCCAGCAGGAGCAGCGCGAAGGCGGCCAGCGACGGCGCGTCGGTGAAGCCGCCGGCGCGGATGCGGGCCACCAGCTCGGTCTCGGGCACGAAGGCGTGCACCATGTCGGCCTCGGTGGCCTCCCGCGCGGTGGGGCCCTCGGTCAGCCCGGTGGCCAGCCACACGTCGAAGCCCTGGGTGGACAGCCCGGGCGAGGCGTCCAGGTGGCCGAGGTGGCGCAGGTCGGCGGCGCGCAGCCCGGTCTCCTCGGCCAGCTCGGCGCGGGCCAGCTGCTCCGGGGTACCCCCGCCCCCGTGCGGCCAGGTGCCCTGCGGGAACTCCCAGCACCGCCGGTCGACCGGGTGGCGGTGCTGCTCGACCAGCCAGAACCCGTCGTCCTGCGCAGGCACGACCAAGGCGAAGTCGGGCTTCTCCACCACGCCGTAGATCCCGCTGCTGCCGTCGTCCAGGACGACGGTGTCCTCCCGGACCCGGGTCCAGGCGTTCCGGTACACCTCGCGGCTGCTCGTGGTGCGCACCCGCCCAGCCTGCCAGCGGGTCAGGCGGGGGGCACCTCGCCGCGCAGCAGGCCCTCCGCGGCGGTCTCCAGGCCCTGGTCCAGGCGGAAGGCCCGGGCCCGGAGCACGGCCAGCGCCGCGGCGTTGCTGATGCCGTCCTGCCCGCTGAGCTGGGCGACGGCCAGCCACACCCGCTGCCGGGCCACCACCGCCGGGCGGTGGAACCAGTCGGGCAGACCCAGCAGCCGGTGCTGCCCGCCCGACATGTCCGCGGCCAGCGCGTCGCCCACCAGCAGGGCCACCTCGGCGACGTCCTCGTCGGGCACGGCCGGGGCCTCGGCGTCGGTGCAGAACAGGTCCAGCGTGGTGACGGCGGCCAGCGGCCCGCCGACCGGCACCGCGAGCACGCTGCGGTAGGCGGTGCGCGCCGCGAGCTGCGAGGCGTAGACCGGCCAGCGCTGCGCCAGCTCCGGTGCCGACACCGCCAGCGGACGTCGTCGCCGCTGCGCCTCCAGGCACGGGCCGTCACCGAGCGCGAACTGCATCTGCTCGGCGGCCACGGCCTGCGCGTCGCTGGCGCCCAGCGGCAACCGGCGGTCGGGGTCGAAGGCGTGGCTGAGCCCGGCGCCGTCCACCGGCAGCGCCGCGACGCAGGCCCGGGCCAGCCGCTCGGGCAGCAGCTCGGGGTCGCCGGGCCCGCGGTCCAGCTCGGCGACGAAGGCGGCGCCGGGGCTCACCGGGCCGGCGCGGGGTGCGGGGCGGGCTGCGCGTGCCGGGCGACGGCGAACACGTGGGCCAGGCGGACGGGCAGGACCTCGGCGAGCTGGTCCAGGCACAGCGGTGGCACGGCGCCGGCGATCAGGTGCTGGCGGTAGGTGTGCGCGTGCACCCGGGTGGTGGCCAGCAGGACGGCGGCGCCCAGCCGGGCGTCGGCGTCGGGCAGGTGGGCGGCGATGACCTCGGCCAGCTCGCCCTCGACCTGGTTGTGCAGGCTGCGCTCGTGCCGGTGCAGCGACGGGGTGGCCTCGATCTGGGTGGCCATCGCCAGGTTGCCGGGGTCGTCCAGCGAGCGCATGTAGCCGATCGACAGCCCGGTGAGGTGGGCGACCAGCGTCTGGTCCCACGACTCCTCGCCCGCCTCCGCCGGCCGGGTGAGGGCGTCGGCGAAGGGCACCCGGTCCAGGAAGAACAGCGCTTCCTTGCTGGCCGCGTGGTTGAACAGGGTCTGCACGGCGACGTCGGCGGCCTCGGCGATCTGCTGCACCGTGGTGCGGTCGAAGCCCTGGGTCAGGAAGAGGTGACGGGCCGCGAGGACGATCTGCTGCCTGGTCCTGTCGCGCTTGCGGTCCCGCCACGAGGTGTCGGTCAGGACCCCTCCTCCGTCGAAGCTGTGCGGACTGCGTGCATGAACTGTAAACCGCCGTCGGGTGTGCGACCGGGGGACGGCTGCCACCATGACCGGGTGGACCCCTCCGGCCGGCGCCGCTCCCGGCGCGCCACCTCCCCGGCCGGGCCCCCCTCCCGGGTGGCGCCGCCGGCCACCTCGGCGACGTCCGGGGGTGCGACCCGGCACACTGGCCCGGTGACCGCGACGGAGATCGAGAGCCCCGACCTCGGGTCCGGCCGGACCGCCGAGCCCACCGCCGAGCCGGAGCGGCAGGTCGTCCGCGACCGGCCCGCCCTGGACCTGCTGGTGTGGGACGCGCCGAACATCGACATGACCCTCGCGACGGTCATCGGCGCCCGCCCGACCGCGGCCTCGCGGCCGCGCTTCGACGCCATCGCCTCCTGGTTCGTGGGCGGTGCGGGGGAGGCCGGGCAGGGCGGTGCCGACGAGGTCGAGGCCTGCGTCTTCGCCAACGTGCCGCCGCAGCACGTGACCACGCTGCGCGGCTGGGTCGAGGCCCTGCGCAGCTTCGGGTACTCGGTCTTCGCCCGGCCCAAGAGCCGCCCGGACGACGACATCGACCAGTCGATGCTCGACCACATCGAGGTCCGCGCGCACAGCCACTCGCTGCGCCGTCTGGTCGTCTTCTCCGGCGACGGCCGCAACTTCCGCGAGCCGCTCGAGGAGCTGGCGCGCACCGGCACCGACGTCGTGGTGGTCGCGTTCAGCGAGGTCGCCGGCTACGCCAGCAGCTCCGAGCTGCTGCACTTCGTCGACATCGAGGACGTGCCCGGGGCGTTCGCCGCCCCGCTGGACCGGGTCCGGCTGGACTCGCTGCCGGTCGAGGGTGCCTGGCTGCGCCCGACCAAGAGCCTGCGCGACGCCGCGGCCGCCTACGGCCGGAAGACCGCGTGAGCTCCGACGGGACCAGCACCACCGACCCGGACACCGACGGCTTCGCCGCCGTCGTCCCCAGTCCGCGGGAGCCGGTCGACCCGGCGCCGTGGCGCGGCAGCGTGCTCGAGCCGGGCGAGACCGTGTGGCGGGTCGAGCGGGCCCGCGAGCACGCGGTGTTCGTCGACGCCGCCGACTACTTCGCCACCCTCAAGCAGGTCGTGCTGCGGGCGAAGCGGCAGGTGCTGTTCATCGGGTGGGACTTCGACCCGCGGATCCGGCTGGACCCGCGCACCCCGGGCCGGGGGCGCGACGACCGCGTCGGCCGGGTGCTCGAGGCCGCCGTCGAGGCCAACCCGGACCTGTTCGTCGGCGTGCTGCAGTGGGACCTGGGCATGCTCGAGGCGCTCGGCCGCGGCCTGGTCCCGATCGTGCTGCTCAACCGGCGCACGTCCGACCGGTTCCAGATGAAGGTCGACGCGCACCACCCGCTGGGCGGGGCGCACCACCAGAAGATCGTGGTGGTCGACGACAGCCTGGCCTTCGCCGGCGGCATCGACGTCACCGCCGACCGCTGGGACGACTCCGACCACGCCGACCGCAACCGGTACCGGCACCGGCCGCGCTCGCGCCGGTCGACCCAGCCGTGGCACGACGTCACCAGCATGGTGTCCGGCCCGGCGGCCAAGGCGCTGGGCGAGCTCGCCCGCCGCCGCTGGGCGGCCGGCACCGGGGAGCAGCTGGACCCCGTCGACGACGTCGAGCAGGAGTGGCCCGAGCAGGTCCCGGTGCTGCTGCGCGACGTGGACGTCGCCATCTCGCGCACCCGCCCGCAGCACCGCGAGTGGGAGCTGGTGCACGAGATCGAGGACCTGTGGCTGGCCATGATCGCCAGCGCGACCACCGCGGTCTACATCGAGAGCCAGTACTTCGCCAACCGCCGGGTCGCCGAGGCCATCATCGCCCGGCTGGGCGAGGCCGACGGCCCCGAGTTCGTCGTGGTCAACCCCGAGACCGCCGACGGGTGGCTGGAGGAGAAGGCGATGGGCACCGCCCGCGCCAAGCTGCTGGCCCGGGTGCGGGAGGCCGACGCGCACGGCCGGTTCCGGCTCTACGTCCCGGTCACCGCCAGCCGGACGCCGATCTACGTGCACGCCAAGGTCTGCGTCGTCGACGACCGCCTGCTGCGGATCGGGTCCTCGAACCTGAACAACCGGTCGATGGGCCTGGACACCGAGTGCGACCTCACCATCGAGGCCGCCGCCGACGACCCGCGCCGCGACGAGATCGCCGCCGCCGTCCTCGGCATGCGGGACCGCCTGCTCGCCGAGCACCTGGCCGTCGGTCCGGACGACGTCGCCGCCGCCGTGGCGGCCCACGACGGGTCGCTGCTCGCCGCGGTGGAGAGCCTGCGGACGACGACCGGCCGCTCGCTGCAGCCCTTCGAGATCCCGGAGCAAGGGCTGATCGACACCGTGCTCGCCGACACCGAGCTGCTCGACCCGGAGCAGACCCCCAGCCGCACGCAGCGCGTCGTCGCCCGGGTGCAGCGGCGCGGTCACCACGGCTGAGCCGCCCCTGACGCTGGGTTAGGGTGCCCTCACCATGGACCCCCACCCCAGCACCCCGGGCGCGCTGCTCCGGCGCTCCCTCCGGCGGCACCCGCGCCGGCTCGGCTGGGCCACGGTCCTGCTGTCCCTGCACCAGACCTGCGAGGCCCTGGTCCCGGTCGCCATCGGCGTGACGATCGACCGGGCGGTGGCCACCGGGTCGCTGCCGGCGCTGGTGGCCTCCCTCGGCGCGACCGCCCTGCTCTTCGTCGTCCTGTCGCAGGCCTACCGCTACGGGGCCCGGCACGTGGTGACCGGCTGGTTCACCGAGACCCACCAGCTGCGGGTGGAGATCGCCGCGCGGGTGCTCGACCCGCACGGCCTGCGCGGCGCCCCGCCGACCGGCGAGCTGCTGAGCATCGCGACCAACGACGCGGAGAAGACCGGCCGGGTGATCGAGGCGGCCTCGCTGGTGGTCGCCGGCACCGCGGCGCTCACCGTCGCGGCGGTCAGCCTGCTCACGATCAGCGTGCCGCTGGGCATCGGTGTGCTGCTGGGTGCCCCGCTGCTGGTCGGCCTGCTGCAGCTGCTGTCGCCGTGGCTGACCCGCCGCACCGCCACCCAGCAGGCCGACGTCGCCCGCACCGCCGGGCTGGCCACCGACCTGGTCCGGGGCGCCCGGGTGCTGCGCGGCATCGGGGCCGAGGACGCGGCCACCGCCCGGTACCGGCGCACCAGCGCGACCGCGCTGGCCTCGACCCTGCGGTCGGCCGGCGCGATCGGCACCTACCAGGGGACGACGGTGCTGGGCAGCGGCCTGTTCCTGCTCGCCGTGGCCGGGGTCGCCGGCGCCCTGGCGCTGGACGGCCAGCTCTCCGTCGGCCAGCTGGTCACCGTGGTCGGGCTGGCCCAGTTCCTCGCCGAGCCGGTCGGGCTGCTGGGCTTCGCGGGGCAGAAGGTGGCCGAGGCCCGCGCCTCGGCCGCCCGGGTGGTCGGCGTCCTCACCGCGGAGCCGCTGCACCCCGCCGGCCGCGCGCCCCGGCCCGGACCCGGCGCCCTGGCGTTGCCCGCGGCGGGGTTCCACGTGGAACCGGGCGCCCTGGTCGGCGTGGTCGCCCCCGACCCCGCCGACGCCGAGGACCTCGTCGGCCTGCTGGCCGGGCGGCGCCCGGTCGCCCCCGGTGAGCTGCTGCTCGACGACGAGGACGTCGCCGGGCTGGACCCCGCCGCGGTCCGGGCGCGGGTGCTGGTCGAGCCGCACGTCGTCGTGCTCTTCGAGGGCACGCTGCGCAGCGCCGTCGACCCTTCCGGCGACGCGGCCGACGACGAGCTGCTGGCCGCGCTGACCGCCGCGGGCGCCGCCGACCTCGCCGACCTGGAGCTGCCGGTCGCCGACCGCGGCCGGTCGCTGTCCGGCGGGCAGCGGCAGCGGGTGGGCCTGGCCCGGGCGCTGCTCCGCCGGCCGGCCGTGCTGGTGCTGCACGACCCGACGACGGCGGTCGACGCGGTCACCGAGGAGGAGATCGCCGCCGGGCTGACCGGGCTGCGCCGCGGCCGGACGACGGTGCTGGTCACCAGCAGCCCCGCCCTGCTCGGTCGCTGCGACCGGGTGGTCGTGCTCCGCGGCGGCGTGGTGGACGCGACCGGCACCCACGGCGAGCTCGCCGACCACCCGGACTACGCCGCGGCGGTGCTCCGGTGACCGACCAGCTGCTCCCGGTCGCCACCGGGCGCCGGGCCGGGCGGGTGGTGGCCGACGAGCTGCGCGCCCGTCCGCTGGCCGCGTCGCTGACCGCCCTCACCGCGGTCTGCGCGGCGGCGGCCGGGCTGATCGCCCCGACGGTGCTGGGCCGGCTGGTCGACGCGGTGGACCGCGGCAAGGGCACGATCTGGCCCTTCGTGTGGGCCCTGCTGGGCGCCGCGCTGCTGTCGGCCGTGCTGACCGGGCTGTCCGCGGTCCTCATCGCCCGGCTGGGCGAGACGGTGCTGGCCCGGCTGCGGGAGAAGGTGGTCGACCGGGCGCTGCACCTGCCCTCGGCCACCCTCGACCGGGTGCGCGGCGGCGACCTGCTGTCCCGGGTCGGGGACGACGTGGCCAAGGTGGCCGAGGCGGTGACCAGCGCGCTGCCGCAGGTGGCCGGCGCCGGGCTGACCGTGCTGCTCACCCTGGTCGGCCTGGGTGCGCTGGACTGGCGGCTCGCGCTGGCCGGGATGGTCGCGCTGCCGCTCTACGTCACCGCGCTGCGCTGGTACCTGCCGCGGTCGGCCCCCCGGTACGCCGCCGAGCGGGTGGCGATGGGCGAGCGGTCGCAGGCGCTGGTCAGCTCGGTGCAGGGCGCGGACACCGTGCACGCCTACGCCGACGAGGCCCGGCACCGGGCAGTGGTCGACGACCGGTCCGCCTCGGCGCTGGGCATCACCCTCGGGGTCTTCCGGCTGTTCACCGACTTCGGCTGGCGGATGAACCGGGCCGAGTACCTGGGCCTGGCCGCCGTCCTCGGGGTCGGCTTCTTCCTCGTCCGCTCCGGCGACGTCACCGTCGGCGCGGTGACGACGGCGGCGCTGCTGTTCCACCGGCTGTTCGGCCCGCTGGGGCTGCTGCTGTTCACCTTCGACGACGTGCAGTCGGCCGGGGCGTCCCTGGTGCGTATGGTCGGCGTGGCCGACCTGCCCGACGCCGCCGCGGCGCCCCGGGTGCGGACGGCGGCCCGGCCGGCCGTGGAGCTGCGCGGGATCGGGCACTCCTACGGCGGCCCGCCGGTGCTGGTCGACGTCGACCTGGCGCTGGCCCCCGGCGAGCGGGTCGCCCTGGTCGGTGCGTCCGGGGCGGGCAAGACGACGCTGGCCGGCGTGCTCGCCGGTGGGCTGGACCCGGCCGTCGGGCAGGTATTGCTGGACGGCGAGCCGGTGGCCGACCTGCGCGCGCAGGTGGGCCTGGTCAGCCAGGAGGTGCACGTCTTCGCGGGGTCGCTGGCCGACGACGTCCGACTGGCCCGGCCCGACGCCACCGACGCCGAGGTGGTCGCCGCGCTGGAGACCGTGGGCGCCGGGTGGGCGACGGCGATGGGGTTGGACACCGTGGTGGGCGACGGCGGGCGCGAGCTCACCGCGCCGCGGGCCCAGCAGCTGGCGCTGGCCCGGCTGGTGCTCGCCGACCCGCCGGTCGCCGTCCTGGACGAGGCCACCGCGGAGGCCGGCAGCGCGGGTGCCCGGGACCTGGAGGACGCCGCGCTGGCCGCCACCGCCGGCCGGACCACGCTGGTCGTGGCGCACCGGCTCACCCAGGCGGCGCGGGCCGACCGGGTGGTCGTGCTGGCCGCCGGCCGGGTGGTCGAGGAGGGCACCCACGCCGAGCTGGTCGAGGCCGGTGGCCGCTACGCCCGGCTGTGGACCGCCTGGAGCGCCCGCGGCTGAGCTGCGCCCGGTCGGTCAGCCGCAGGAGCCGACGGAGATGCCGTGCGCGGTGAGCCAGGGGACGGGGTTGCGGCGGTCGGCGTAGAGCCCGCCGTAGTGCGTCTCGACGTGCACGTGCGGGCCGGTGGACTGGCCGCGGTTGCCGACGGTGGCGATCTGCTGGCCGGCGGCAACCACCTGGCCGGCCCGGACGGTGAAGGTGTCCACGTGCCCGTAGAGGGTGATCACGCCGTCCTGGTGCTGCAGGTAGACCGCCTGGCCGAACCCGTTGGCCGGCCCGGCGTCGAGCACCACGCCGTCCTCGGGGGCGTAGATCGGGGTGCCGATCGGCGCGGCGATGTCGATGCCCTGGTGCACCGTGCCCCAGCGGGAGCCGTAGCAGGAGGTGACCCGGCCCGAGACCAGCGACCCGGCGCCCACGGTGCTGACGGACACGGCGGCCACCGACGCCTCGGCGGCAGCGGCGGCCGCCTCGGCGGCGTCCTCGACGCCCTGGGCCTCCAGCAGCGCGGTCTGCGCCGCCAGCAGCTGGGCGTCCAGGTCGGCCTTCTGCGCGGTGACCGCGTCGTAGGACTCCTGGGCGGCGGCCACCTGCGCCTGGGCGGCGGCGTCGGACTCGGCCGCGGCGGTGGCCGCGGCGTCCAGCTGGACGACGGCCTCCTGCGCGGCGGTGTCGGCGGCCTGCTCCTGGTCGCGCACCTGCTCCACGGCGTCCAGGCGGTCAGCCCGGTCCTCGCCGAGCTGGGCCAGCGTCGCGGCCTGCTCCAGCACGTCCTCGGGGCTGTCGGCGTCCAGCAGCACGGCGGCGGTGCCGAAGGTCTGCGACCCCATGAAGGCCTCGCGGCCCAGCGTCGCGACGTCGTCCTCGGCGACCACGGTGGCCGCCTGCGCGTCGGCGAGGGCGGCGGCGGTGCCGGCGGCGGCCTGCTGGGCGGCGACCAGCTGCTCCTGCGCGACCCGGTCGGCGTCCGCGGCGGCCTCGGCCAGCACGGTCGAGCGGGCCAGCTCCTCCTCCGCGGCGGCGACCAGCGCGGCCACCCGGTCCACCTCGGCCTGGGCGGCGGTGACCTGGCCCGGGTCGACCGGCGCGGCGTGCGCGGGGCCGGTGCCGAGGGTCAGCAGTGCCGCGAGGAGGACGACGAGCAAGGAGCGGCGCACCGGATCGACGCTAACCGACGGTGACCCCCGATGTCACGGTCGGGTAACGGACCGATCCGTCTCAGCCGAGCCGGCTGCGCGGTCCGGGCATGGCCCCGGGCACGGCGACACCCGACGTGAGCTGGGCCCACACGTGCTTGCGGTCGTCGCCGACCGCGTAGCCGTGCTGCACCGAGAGCTGCGCCACCATCGGCAGGCCCATGCCGCCCAGCGCCGGGTCGCGGTCCACGGCGGGCACCGGCAGCCGGTCGACGGCCTCGTCGGACAGGCTGAGGATCCACCCGTCGGCGGTGGCCACGATGACCGCCTCGACCGCGCCGCCGCCGTGCCGCAGCGCGTTGGAGGCCAGCTCCTCGAAGGCCAGCAGCAGGCCCTCCCGGGCGTCCTCGGTCGACGACGAGGTCAGCGACGGGTGCGCCAGCCGGGCCCGCAGGTCCATCCGCACCCGGGACGCGTCGTGCACGCTGGGGAGCTGCCACCGCCACACGTCGCCGGGGACGTCGGGGACCGGTGCGCTCGGCCACGTGGAGTCGGGGTGCACGGAGGGCGGTCCTCTCCTCGGGTGGGGCTCGGGGCCGGGTCTGGGGCGGGGTCGGCCCCATCCTGGCCGACGGCGCCGATCCGCGCGAAAGGAAGGCGCGGGGGACACTGCCCCGGTGACGCTGCCCGACGCCCTCGCCCACCTGAGGGACCGGGTCGCCGTCCTCCCGCTGCCGCTGGAGGTCCCCGGGCGGGACGCCGGGGTGCGGGCGGTGCGCTCGGTGGTGGACCAGGTGCAGGACTACCTGCTGCCGCGGCTGCAGGACCTGGACGCCCCGCTGCTGGCCGTCGTCGGCGGCTCCACCGGCGCCGGCAAGTCCACCCTGGTCAACAGCGTGCTGGGGGTCGAGGTGACCACCGCCGGCGTGCTCCGGCCGACCACCCGGACGCCGGTGCTGGTCTGCGCCCCGGCCGACCGTGCCGCGTTCGCCGACGGCCGGGTGCTGCCGGTGCAGGTGACGGTCAGCCCGGCGCTGCCGCCGGGGCTGGCCCTGGTCGACGCCCCGGACGTGGACAGCGTGGTCGAGACCAACCGCGACCTGGCCGGCCAGCTGCTGGCCGCCGCCGACCTCTGGGTCTTCGTGACCACCGCGTCCCGCTACGCCGACGCCGTGCCGTGGGACCTGCTGCGCACCGCCGCCGACCGCGGCACCGCGCTGGCCGTCGTCCTGGACCGGGTCCCGCCGGAGGCGGTGGACGAGGTGGCCGGCGACCTGGCCGGGATGCTCGCCCGGGCCGGGCTCGCGGCGGCGACGCTGTGGGTGGTGCGGGAGGGTCCGCTGCAGGACGGGCGGCTGCCGGAGTCGGAGGTCGCCCCGCTGCGCGGCTGGCTGCACGGGTTGGCCGCGGACGCCGGGGCGCGGGCCGAGGTGGTCCGGCAGACCCTGGCCGGCGCGCTGGCCAGCCTGGACGACCGGGTCACCGGGATCGCCGCGGCCGGCGACGAGCAGGTCGCCGCGGCCGGTGCGCTGCGGTCCGCGGCCGACGCCGCCTACGACCGGGCCGCGACCGCCGTGGACGACGGCGTGCGCAGCGGCACCCTGCTGCGCGGTGAGGTGCTGGCCCGCTGGCAGGAGTTCGTCGGCACCGGGGAGTGGATGCGCTCGCTGCAGGCCGGCATCGGTCGGCTGCGCGACCGGCTGACCGCGGCGGTGACCGGCCGGGCGACCCCGGCGGAGGACCTCACCGGCGCGCTGGAGTCCGGGGTGGAGCAGCTGCTGCGCGCGGCGGCCGAGACCGCCGCCGAGGACACCGTGACCGCCTGGCGGGGGCTGCCGGGCGGCGCGGCGCTGGTGGCCGGCCGGGAGCGGGAGCTGGCCACCGTGGGCCCGGACTTCGCCGAGGCCGCCGGCGCGACCGTGCGGGACTGGCAGGGCGCGGTGCTGGAGCTGGTGCGCGGCGAGGGTGCCGGCAAGCGCTCCCGGGCCCGGCTGCTGTCCTGGGGGGTCAACGGGGCCGGCGCGGTGGTGATGGTCGCGGTCTTCGCCCAGACCGCCGGCCTGTCCGGCGCCGAGGTGGCCGTCGCCGGCGGGACGACGGTGGTGGGCCAGCGGGTGCTGGAGGCGGTGTTCGGCGACTCCGCCGTCCGGCAGCTGGCCGAGCGGGCCCGCCGGGACCTCGACGAGCGGACCGCCGCCCTGCTGGCCGGGGAGCGGGCCCGGTTCACCGCGCTGCTCGCCGGCCTGGCCACCCCCGAGGACGTCGCGTCGGTCCGGGACGCCGCCGCCGAGCTGGCCCGCGCCCGTGGCTGAGCCGACGCTGGCTGACCGGCTCGGCGGGCTGCGCGAGGCCGTCGAGGTCGCCGAGGGCCGGCTGGCCGTGCCCGAGGTGGGCCGGGCGCGCACCCTGCTGGCCAAGGCCGGTGCGCGGCAGGCGCTCGGCGAGGCCACCGTGGTGGCGCTGGCCGGGGCCACCGGGAGCGGGAAGTCCACGCTGTTCAACGCGCTGTCCGGGGCCGAGGTCAGCACGCCGGGGGTGCGCCGTCCGACGACCGGGGTGGCCCACGCGACGGTGTGGGGACCGGCCCAGGACCCGCTGCTGGACTGGCTGGAGGTGCCGCGCCGGCACCGGCACGACACCGACCCGGCCCTGGACGGCCTGGTGCTGCTGGACCTGCCCGACCACGACTCCGTGCGGCTGGAGCACCGGCTGGAGGTCGACCGGCTGGTGGAGCTGGTCGACGTCCTGGTCTGGGTGCTGGACCCCGAGAAGTACGCCGACGCCGCCGTCCACGACCGCTACCTGCGCCCGCTGGCCGGGCACGCCGGCACCCTGCTGGTGGTGCTCAACCAGGCCGACCGCCTGCCGCCGGCCGACCTGGCCGCCTGCCGGGCCGACCTGCGCGGCCTGCTGGACGCCGAGGGTCTGGCCGACGCCGCGCTGCTCACCCTGAGCGGCCGCACCGGCGAGGGCCTGCCGGAGCTGCTGGCGCTGCTGGGCCGCCGGGTGGCCGAGCGCCGGGCGGCGACCCAGCGGCTGACCGCCGACGTCCGCGGGGTCGCCCGGTCGCTGCAGGTGCACTGCGGTCCCGGCACCCGGACGGCGACCGACGACGCGGGCCTCACCCGGGCACTGGCCGCGGCGGCCGGGGTGCCGGCGATCACCGCCGCCGTGGAGCGCTCGACGGTCAAGGCCGGGACGGCGGCGACCGGCTGGCCGGTGGTCCGCTGGCTGGGCAAGCTGCGCCCGGACCCGCTGCGCCGCCTGCACCTGGGCACCGGCGGGCGCAGCTCCTTGCCCGAGGTCGGGTCGGTGCAGGAGGCCGGGGTGGCCACCGCCGTCCGCCGGGCCCGGGACGCCGCGGGCGAGGGCCTGCCGCTGGCCTGGACCGACGACCTGCGCGCCACGTCTGAGGTGCACGCCGACCGGCTGGCCGACCGCCTGGACCGGGCCGTCTCCGGCACCGACCTGGGCTCCGACCGGACCCCGCTGTGGCAGCGGGGGGTCGGCGCCCTGCAGTGGGCGGTGACCGCGGCCGCGCTGGTCGGCGTGCTGTGGCTGCTCGGACTGGTCGTGCTGGGCTGGCTGCAGCTCGACGACCTGGTGCCGCTGCCGCGCGTGGAGGGGCTGCCGGTGCCGACGCTGCTGCTGGTCGGCGGCCTGCTGGCCGGGTTGCTGCTGGCGGTGCTGGCCAGGCCGTTCATCGGCCTGCGGGCCAGACGCCGGGCCCGCCGCGCGAGGCGCCGGCTGGAGGAGGCGGTGGCCGGGGTGGCGAGGGCCGAGGTCCTCGACCCCCTGGCCGGGACGGCGACCGCCCACGCCCGCTTCTGCGCCGCCGTCACCCGCGCCGCCGCCTGACTCATCCACCCACCCCTCACCTGGCGGTGATCATGGG
>NZ_JBAPLV010000038.1:0-28205 GCF_037083865.1 Klenkia terrae
GGGACCGACGGGGCACAGCCGGCGCCCAGCGGGGGCACCGTCCTGACGCGGCCGGCCTCAGGCCTGCGCGACCGCCCGCGGCTCCTGCTCCTCGACGGCGTCCGGCGCCGGCTCCGACCCCACCGGGAGCGCGGCGGCCGACGAGTTCTGCGGGGTCGGCAGCCAGCGCCCCCACCAGCGCAGCACGTGCGCCAACCGGGCCCGCCGGTGGCGCGGCCGCCCCGACCGGGACAGCTCGTGGCCCTCGCCGGGGAACAGCAGCAGCTCGGTGTGCACGCCGCGCCGCTTGAGCTCGACGAACAGCCGGGTGCCCTGCTCCAGGGGGCAGCGCCAGTCCTCCTCGGAGTGGATCACCAGGGTCGGGGTGGTGATCTGGTGCGCGCCGGCCATCGCCGACTGGGCCGCGATCCGCTCGGGGTCGGTGCCGAGGTACTGGTCGGCGAAGAAGAACCCGATGTCCGAGGACCCCACGAAGCTGACCGGGTCGTTGAACGCCCGCT
This sequence comes from Klenkia terrae, assembly GCF_037083865.1. NCBI lineage: Bacteria > Bacillati > Actinomycetota > Actinomycetes > Geodermatophilales > Geodermatophilaceae > Klenkia > Klenkia terrae. The sequence goes on from NZ_JBAPLV010000038.1 coordinate 501, forward strand.
CGCTGATCGCGGCGGCGAACCGCTGGGTGCGGCCGACCAGCAGGGTGGTCATGTAGCCGCCGTAGGAGCCGCCCATGACGCCGACCCGGGAGTCGTCGAGCTCCGGCTCCTGCAGGGCCTCGTCGAGGAACGCGAGGACGTCGTCGGCGTCCAGCTCGCCGAACCGCTCCTTGACCACGCGGCCGTGCTCCTGGCCGTAGCCGGAGGACCCCCGCGGGTTGCACTGCAGGACGGCGTAGCCGGCCGACACGTAGGCCTGGGTCTCGTCCAGCAGCGACCAGCCGTACTGGCTGAACGGCCCGCCGTGCACGGTGAGCAGGACCGGGTGCGGGCCGGGGCCGTCGGGGACGGTGATCCAGCCGTGCACCGGGTAGCCGTCCGGCGCGGTCGCGGTCTTCTCCCGCATCCGGTGCAGCCGGCCGGTGGCCTGCAGCGGGGCGCCGAAGCCGGTCAGCAGCCGGCGGCGCCCCGGGGTGATGGCGACCAGCTCGCCGGCGGACCGGTCGTGGGCCACCGTGCCGACGACGACGCCGCCGCCCACCCCGATCCCGCGGACGGTGTACGGGCCGTCGACCAGGGCCTCCGGCTCGCCGCCGGCCAGCGGCACCCGGACCAGCTCGACGGCGCCCTGCCGCTGCACGGCCACGAACGCGTTGCCGTCGGCCACCACGACCCGGCCGAAGTCGTGGCCCAGGTCGTTGCGCTCGGCGTCCAGCAGCGGCTGCGGGTGGCCGCCGGCTGCCTCGACCCGGCACAGCGTGGTGTTCCGGCCGACGAAGTCCAGGCCGTCGGGCCCGAGGTCGGGCTGGGCGGCCAGGTAGAGGGTGCGGCCCTCCAGGTCGTCGGGGTCGTAGGTGGGGGCCGAGCAGGACGAGCGGGACTCGGTGACCCGGCGCAGGTGTGACCCGTCGGGCCGGCAGGCGTAGAGGTCGGTGACCAGGTCGCGGTCGGCGCGGGGGTGCCGGGCGGAGACGAAGACCAGCTCGGTGCCGGCCGGGTGCCACGCCACGTCGCTGTCGTCGTGGTCCCCGGACGTCACCTGCACCGGGTCGGCCAGCGGCGCTGCGTCGTCCGCGGCGTCGGTGGGTAGGTCCAGCACGAAGACGTGCCGCCGCCGGTCAACGGTGAAGCCCAGGTCGTCGGACCGGTACTGCAGGGTGGTGATCAGCCGGGGTTCCTCGGCGTCGGGGCCGACCCCCTCGGCCGTGCCGTAGCGGCCCTCCTCGGGCACCCGGGCGGTGTAGGCGATCCGCCGCGAGTCCGGCGACCAGACCGGTGACCCGGCGCCCAGCGGGTGGTCGGTGAGCCGGCGGGCCTCGCCGCCGGCGGTGGGCAGCAGGTGCAGCTGCGGCTTGCCGCCGCTCTCCGCGCCCAGGAAGGCCAGCCACCGACCGTCCGGGGAGAACACCGGCGCAGAGTCCCGGTGGCCGTGGGTGAGCGGGCGGGCCGGCGCCGACGCGTCGGTGGGCACCGCCCAGAGCTGGCTGCGGTACTCGTCGGCCACCAGGTCCAGCCGGGTCACCGCGACCACGGCGGTCGACCCGTCCGGGGACACCGTGGCGGCGCCGGGGGTGCGCAGGGACGCGAGGTCGTCAGGCCGCATGGGCGCTGACGCTAGTCGAGCGGGCGCAGCCGGATGTGCTGAGCACCGCTAACGTCCCGCGCATGACGCGTGTGCTGTTCGCCGGAGGGTCCGTCGTCGACGGGACGGGGGCGCCCGCCGCGCCGGCCGACGTCCTGGTGGCCGACGGCCGCGTGGTGGACGTCGGCACCGGCCTGGACGGCGACGAGGTCGTCGACTGCACCGGGACGACGGTGCTGCCGGGTCTCTTCGACTGCCACGTGCACGTGCTGATGAGCGGCGTGGACACCCTGCGGCAGCTGCAGACGCCCTACAGCCAGGTCTACTTCGAGGCCGTCCCCAACCTGCGCCGGACGCTGGCGCTGGGCATCACGTCGGTCCGCGACGCCGCGGGGGCCGACCTGGGCGTGGCCGAGTCGGTGCGGTCGGGGCTGGTCCGCGGTCCGCGCATGCAGATCTCGTTGGCGATGATCAGCCAGACCGGTGGGCACGCCGACGACTGGCACGTCTGCGGCGCCGAGACACCCCTGCTGCCGCCGACGCCGGGCCGGCCCAGCGGGATCTGCGACGGCCCCGACGAGGTGCGCCGCGTCGTCCGGACGCTGGTGCGGGCCGGGGCCGACGTGCTCAAGGTGGCCACCAGCGGCGGCGTGCTGTCCCCGCGGGACGACCCGCGGCACCCGCACTTCCGGCCCGCCGAGCTCGCGGTGCTGGTCGAGGAGGCCACGGCCGCGGGGCTGACCGTGATGGCGCACGCCCAGGGCGCCGAGGGCATCAAGAACGCCGTGCGGGCCGGCATCCGGTCCATCGAGCACGGCATCTTCCTCGACGACGAGGCGATCGAGCTGATGCTCGAGCACGGCACCTGGCTGGTCCCGACGCTGTCCGCGCCGCGGGCGGTGCTGGCCGCGGTCGCCGCCGGGGCGTCCCTCCCCCGGGCCGTCGTGGACAAGGCGATCGCCGTGCAGGCCCAGCACGACGAGTCGGTGTCCCGGGCGCACCAGGCCGGGGTGCGGATCGCCATGGGCACCGACTCCGGCGTCGGGCCGCACGGGGAGAACCTGGGCGAGCTGCAGCTGATGGCCGACCGCGGCATGTCGGTCGAGGACGTCTGGCACGCCACGACGCTGTCCGCGGCCCGGCTGCTGCGGGTCGACGACGAGCTGGGCTCGCTGCAGCCGGGCAAGCGGGCCGACGTCGTGGTGCTGGACGGCGACGCGGCCGACCTGTCGGGGCTGGCCGGCCGCGTGCGCGAGGTGTGGGTCGACGGCGAGCAGGTCGTCGCCGGCGGCCGGGTCGCCGACCCGGCCGCCTGAGGCTCAGTCCTCCGCGCGGGCCCGGGCGGCGCGGTTCTCGGCCTCGAGGGACGCGCTGTGCTCACCGGGCTCGCCGGTGGGCTGGCCCTCCGGGTCGAGTCCGGTGCCCTCGGCCGGGGCGAGCTGGCCCCGGGTCTTGAGCAGCGAGGCCACCGTGGCGATGACCAGCACGCCGAGGATGACCGCCAGCGACAACCAGATCGGGATCTCGGGGACGGCCTCGATCGGCTCGCCGCCGTTGATGAACGGCAGCGAGTTCTCGTGGACCGCCTCGAGCACGAGCTTGACCCCGATGAAGGCCAGGATGACCGCCAGGCCGTAGGACAGGTAGACCAGCCGCTTGAGCAGCCCGCCGAGCAGGAAGTACAGCTGGCGCAGGCCCATCAGGGCGAAGACGTTCGCGGTGAAGACGATGAACGCCTCGCGGGTGAGCCCGAAGATGGCCGGGATCGAGTCCAGCGCGAAGAGCAGGTCGGTGGTGCCCAGGGCGAGGAAGACCACGATCATCGGCGTCCAGAGCTTCTTGCCGCCCTTCTCGACGCGGATCCTGTTGCCGTGGAAGTCCGCCGTCATCGGCAGGACCTTCTTCAGCCGCCGGATGAGGGCGTTCTCCTCGTAGTCCTCGTCCTCGCCGTGGTTCCGGACCAGGTTGACGGCGGTGTAGACCAGGAACGCGCCGAAGATGTAGAAGACCCAGGTGAAGCGCTCGATCACCGCGGCGCCGAGCAGGATGAAGATGCCGCGCAGGACCAGCGCGATGATGATCCCGACCATCAGGACCTCTTGCTGCAGCTTCCTGGGCACCTTGAAGCGGGCCATGATGATCACGAAGACGAAGAGGTTGTCCACCGACAGCGAGTACTCGGTGAGCCAGCCCGCGTAGAACTGCGTGGCGAAGTCACCGTTGGTGACCGCCAGCAGCACCAGGCCGAAGACCAGGGCCAGCGCGATGTAGAAGGTCACCCAGATGCTGGCCTCGCGCACCGAGGGCTCGTGCGGGCGTCGGGCGACGAGCGCGAGGTCGGCGAGCAGCAGGACCGTGAGTGCGATGAACGTGCCGACTTCGAACCAGACCGGGAGCTCCACGTCGGCCCACACTACGGGCGGACCTGTGCGTCCGCCCTGCGCCGACGGGGGTGTCCTCGGCCACGCCCGGGGACGCAGCGAGCCCCGCCGGACCAGGTCCGGCGGGGCTCGCGGTGCGGTGGTGCGGTGGTGCGGGTGGTTCAGGCGTCGCGCTCGGTCACGCTCGCGGTGCGACCGCTGGCCGGCGCGTCGCCCCGGGCGCCGGCCGGGCTGCCGTCGCGGTTGCCCGGGCCCTCGGCGTGCAGACCGTCGCGGCCGGCACCCTTGTCCTCCACTCCGGTCGGGCTGGCGTGCCCAGCCTCGGCGTCCTTCTTGTTCTTCCGCAGGCTGAGCACCGTGGTGACGATCAGCGTGAGCAGGATGACCAGCAGGGACAGCCATGTCGGGATCTCCGGGACCACGGTGACGTGCTCGCCGCCGTTGACGAACGGCAGCTCGTTGGTCTGCAGCGCGTGGATGACCAGCTTGATGCCGATGAAGCCCAGGATCACGGCCAGGCCGTAGGCCAGGTAGACCAGGCGGTCCAGCAGGCCGTCGATGAGGAAGAAGAGCTGGCGCAGGCCCAGCAGCGAGAACGCGTTGGCAGCGAAGACCAGGTAGGTCTCCTGGGTCAGGCCGAAGATGGCCGGGATCGAGTCGACGGCGAAGATGATGTCGGCGGTGCCGATGGCGATCAGCGCGATCATCAGCGGGGTGATGAAGCGCTTGCCGTCGATCTTCGTCGTCATCTTGTCCGAGTGGTACTCGTCCGTGGTCGGCAGGACCTTGCGGACGAGCTTGAGGATCCCGTTCTCCTTGAACTCCTCCTCGTCGTCGTGGCCGCCGCTGCGGGCCTGGACGACGGCGGTGTAGATCAGGATCGCGCCGAAGAGGTAGAAGACCCAGCTGTAGTTCTCGATGGCCGCGGCGCCGATGAAGATGAAGATGGTGCGCAGGACCAGCGCGAAGGCGATGCCGAACAGCAGCACCTTCTGCTGCAGCTCACGCGGCACGCCGAAGCTGGCCATGATCAGCACGAAGACGAACAGGTTGTCGACGGACAGCGCCTTCTCGGTCACGTAGCCGGCGAAGTACTCACCGCCGAAAGTGCCGCCGGCGAAGACGAGCACGCCGAGGCCGAACAGGATGGCGATGCCGACGTAGACAGCCGACCAGGTGGCCGACTCCTTCAGCGAGGGGGCGTGCGGCGTGCGCACGTGGCCGACGAAGTCGAACACGATCATGGCGAGGATCGCGGCGACGGTCACGGCCCATACCCAGATGGGGACGTCCAAGGGTGGTTCCTCCGGTGTTCTGCTGACGGGCACCGGAGGTCTCTCCCGCTGACCCCGGGGGGTCAGCCGGCAGCGCCGGGGACCGATGGCGATCCCGTGTTGACGACAGCTGCCGCGGGGGATACTCCCCTCCACGCGAGTCCGTCGTGCGCCACACGGTGCGATTGCAAACGGCAACCAGTGGTCACGGGGACTCGATGGGGTGAACGAGCAGCACCCGCCCCGGGTTCCCGGTTCAGCCCGTGAGCGGTGTCACCGGCAGCCGCACCCGGAAGTGCGCGCCCCGGGCCGCGGGTTCGCAGCTGACCTCACCCCCGTGCGCCCGGGCCAGGGCCCGCGCGATCGGCAGCCCCAGCCCGGCGCCGCCGTCCCGGCCGCGGGCCGCGTCCAGCCGCACCAACCGGTCGAACACCCGCTCCCGCTGGTCGGCCGGGACGCCGGGACCGTCGTCGGTCACGTCCACCTGCGCCTCCTCCCCCACCCGCCCGACCTGGACCCGGACGGCGCCGGCCGGACCGGCCGCGCGGACCGCGTTGCGCAGCAGGTTGTCCAGCACCTGGCCGACCCGGTCGGGGTCGACGTCGGCCGGGACCGGGTCCCCGGTCACCGCGACCGGGCCGCCCACCCGGTCGGCGCTGCGCCGGGCCAGGTCCAGCAGGTCGCTCGTCCGCCGGTGCAGCGCGGGGGCGTCCCCGCTGTCCAGCCGGGCCACGTCGAGCAGGTCGCCCACCAGGCGGGCCGACCGCTGCAGCTCGCGGACCGCGCCGGCCAGCAGCTCCTCCCGCCGGTCCCGCGGCGGGTCGCTGCGCAGCACGGTCTCCACCGACGCCTGGACGGCGGCCAGCGGGGTGCGCAGCTCGTGCGCGGCGTCCCCCAGCAGGTCCCGCATGCCGGCCTCGGCTCTCCGGGCGGTCCGCTCGGCGCCCTCCAGCTCGTCGAGCATGTCGTCGAACGCGGCGGCGGTGCTGCCCAGCTCGGTGTGCGGCCGGTCGGGGCGCAGCCGCCGGCCGCGGTCCCCGGAGGTGATCGACCGCGCCAGGGCGGTCATCCGGCCCAGCGGCCGCAGACCGGACCCGACGGCGACGTTGACGAGCGCGGCGGCCAGCAGCAGCGTGACCGCCGAGCCGAGCAGGAGGATCCAGCGCAGCTGGGTGACGGCGTCGGTGATCGGGCCCTGGTCGGCGACCAGGGTCAGCTGCGACCCGTCGGACAGCTCGGCGCGCAGCACGTAGGCGTCGCCGGTGTCGAGCACGGCGCCCGGCGTCGGCGCGGGCACGCCGGGTCCGGGGCGCGGGCCCTGGCCGGGTGCCGGGGCCGCCGGCGGGTCGGCGATCTGGCCGACCTCGTCGCCGTCCGCGGTCTCCAGGCGGGCCTGCACGGTGTCCCCGGTGACCGCGCTGACCACCTCCTCGTCGGAGCGGCCCTGGTCGACCAGCGTCTGGGCGATCTCGGCGCGGTCGACCAGCCGCTGGCGCAGGTCGCTGCGCAGGTTCGCCCCGAGCACCAGGTCGACGGTGAACCCGAGCAGGACCAGCAGGACGGCGAGCAGGGCGAGGACCCGCAGGCCCAGCCGGCGGCGCAGCGACGCGGTCGCCAGACCGGGCTCGCTCACGCCCGCACCGTGTAGCCCAGCCCGCGCACGGTGTGCACAAGCCGGTCGCCGTGCACCTCGAGCTTGCGGCGCAGGGCGCTGACGTGGACCTCGACCAGGTTGGGGTCGTAGTCCCCGTAGCCCCAGACCTGGGTGAGGATCTGGGTCTTGGAGACCGTGCGGCCGCGGTTGCCGACCAGGTAGTCCAGCAGCCGCAGCTCGGTGGCCGTGAGGTCCAGCCGGGCACCGGCCCGGGTCGCCGTCCCGGCCGGCTCGTCCACCAGCAGGTCACCGACCTCCACCGCGCCCGGCCAGCGGCCCCGGCGGTTGAGCACCGCCCGGACCCGGGCGACCAGCTCGGCCATCGCGAACGGCTTCACCAGGTAGTCGTCGGCGCCGGCGGCGAAGCCGGCCAGCCGGTCGGGCACCGCGTCGCGGGCGGTGAGGACGACGATGCCCGCGTCCCCCGCCCGGCGGACGTCGGCGGCCAGCTCCAGGCCGTCCCGCCCGGGGAGCATGACGTCGAGCACGACCAGGTCGGGCCGGAAGCCCTCCAGGTCCGCGGCCAGCGTGCTGCCGTCGGCGCGGCCCTCGACCAGGCAGCCCTCGTCGGCCAGCGCGGTGACGACGCCGGCGCGGATCGCCGCCTCGTCCTCCACCACCAGCACCCGGGGCCTCGTCTCGCTCTGCACGGGAGCGATGGTGCACGCCCCGACCTGAAGCTGCGCTGAAGAAGTCGCCGGGAGCGCCCGGCTTCAGGGTGGGTTCAGGGTCGGCGCCCACGGTGGGGACACGCCGTCCCGCCCGGGACGGCCCCTGATCCAGGAGGACCCCGTGACCCGCTCCGCCCGCACCACCCGCTCCCGCCGCTGGACCGCCGTCGTCGTCGGTGGTGCCGCGACCGGCGCCGTCCTGCTCGGCGGCGGCATCGCCCTGGCCGACGGCTCCGACTCCACCACCACCGCGCCGGACGCCCCGTCCGCTCCCTCGGCACCGGCTGCCGGGGACCGGGTCGTCGGCACCGTCACCGCGGTGTCGGACTCCGCGCTCACCGTCACCGACGACACCGGGACCGAGCACGAGCTGACCCTGTCCGACGACACCCGCTTCGGCGGCGGTCCGGCCGGTGGTCCGGGTGGCGGCCCCGGTGCCGGTGGTCCCGCGGGCGGCCCGGCCCCGGCTGCCCCCGCCGACGGCAGCGCCCCCGAGGCGCCGGCCGGCGGCGAGCTCCCGGCTCCCCCGGCGGACGGCGAGACGCCGGCCGCCCCGGCCGAGGGCGACGCCCCCGCCGCACCAGCGGCCGGCTCCGTTGACGACCTCGCCGTCGGAGACCGGGTCGAGGTCCGGGTGTCCGACGGCGCCGCGCTGGAGGTGCGCGAGGTGGTCGCCACCGTCGACGGCACCGTGGTCTCCGTCGACGGCACCGACCTGACCGTCGTCACCACCCCCGGCCTGCGGGTCGACGTGGACGCCGCCTCGCTGTCCGCGCTCCCGGCGGTCGGCGACGACGTGCACCTGCACGGCACCGTGGCCGACGACGGCCGCTCCGTGGTCGCCGACGACACCGCCGACGGGCCGCGGTGACCACCGCGCTCTGGGTCGACCTGGCCCTCGTCCTGCTGCTGGCCGGCGGCGCCGTCGCCGGTTGGCGGCGGGGCGGGCTCCGGCTCGCCGGCTCGGTCGTCGGGCTCGTGGTCGGGCTGGCGGTCGGTGCGGCCGTCGTCCCGCTGCTGACCGGCTCGCTGCAGGGCACGACCCGCTGGGTGGTCACCCTGGTCGGGATCCTGGTCGCTGCCGCACTGGGGTCCGGGCTGGGTCGGGCGGCAGGTGGGCTGGTCGCCGCCGTGGTCGCCCGGCTGCACCTGTCGGTGCTGGACCGGGCCGCCGGCGCCGTCGGCGGTCTGCTGCTGACGTTCGTGGTGCTGGGCCTGGTGCTGTCGGTGCTCACCCTGGACCCGGGCGCCGGTGGCCAGTGGCTGGCGACCGCGCGGAGCTCCCAGCTCGGCGCCCTGGCCTCCGGCGCGGCCGACCAGGCGTGGCAGGTCGTCGGCGGGCACACCGCCGGGCTGGACCTCTCGATCCCGGGAGGACCGCGATGAGCTGGCGGGACGGCGACACGGCCGAGTTCCCCGCCGTCCCGGTCGACCTGCCGGGCGGTCGCCGACCCACCCACGTGGTCGGGCCGTGGGCGCTGGGCGTGCGCGACGCAGTGCCGACCGAGGAGGCCGGTCCGAGCACGGCACCTCCCGACGACGACGCACCCGCGGGACGCAGCTCCGGTGGGCGCCGGCGGGGTTGGTTCCTCGTCGGGGCCGCCGCGCTCGCGGTCGTCGGGGCCGTAGCCATGGGCGGCGTCGCCGTCGGGTCGGCGATCAGCGGGCCGTCGGCGGCCACCGCCGACGACGGGGCGATGTCGTCCGCCACGGACCCGGCCGCCGGGGACGGACCCGGCTCGACCGGCACCTCGTCCGACGGCGGCTCGTCGGCGGACACCTCGGCGAGCGACCCGGCGGGCTCGGCTGCCGACGTCCCGGCCGCCTCAGCCGCCGCCGTGGACGGCCCGGCCGGTGGACCGGCGGCAGTGGGCGGACCGGCAACAGGCGGCGGGCCGGCGACAGGTGCGGGACCCGCGAGCGGTGCCGGCCCGGTCGCCGACGGTCCCGGCGGCGGGCGACCCGCTGGTGGCCCCCAGGGATGAACCGCGTCCCGGTGGGGTCAGCCGCCGTCGACCGCGGCGTCCCCCACCAGACCGCGGCTCACCCCAAGGACCGGGCGTCCCACCGGCGGACCACCGCGGGACGGGGGGATGGTCCGCAGCCGGCCGCGGACCATCCCCCACCGTGCCGGACCACCACCGCGCGCCCGCGACGACGCGGGTGCGGCGCGGGCCACGGCGCCGAGGTCAGCTGACCCCGGCGGCGCTGGGTCAGGCGTGCGCCTGGTCGAACTGGCGCAGCTCGCGCTTGAGCTCGTTGAGCTCGTCGCGCAGCCGGGCAGCCACCTCGAACTGCAGCTCCCGGGCAGCGGCCAGCATCTGGTCGTTCATCTCGGTGATCATGTCGGCCAGCGCAGCCCGCGGCAGACCCTCGACGTCGATCGCACCGGCCTTCTTGCCCTTGGCCTTCGACGACAGCCCGGGCACCGGGGCCTTGCCGCGGGACTGCTGCCGGCCCGACCCGCCGAACTCCTCGGTCGCCCGCTCGGCGTCCTCGCTGGCCTTGTAGATGCCGTCGAGGATGTCGACGATCTTCTTGCGCAGCGGCTGCGGGTCGACGCCCTTCTCCTTGTTGTAGGCGATCTGCTTCTCCCGCCGCCGACCGGTCTCGTCGATCGCCTGCGCCATCGACGGGGTGATCTTGTCGGCGTACATGTGCACCTGGCCGGACACGTTGCGCGCGGCGCGGCCGATGGTCTGGATCAGCGAGGTGCCCGACCGGAGGAAGCCCTCCTTGTCCGCGTCGAGGATCGCCACCAGCGACACCTCGGGCAGGTCCAGGCCTTCGCGCAGCAGGTTGATCCCGACCAGCACGTCGTACTCGCCCTGCCGCAGCTCGCGCAGCAGCTCCACCCGGCGCAGGGTGTCGACCTCGGAGTGCAGGTACCGCACCTTGATGCCCAGTTCGAGCAGGTAGTCGGTGAGGTCCTCGCTCATCTTCTTGGTCAGCGTGGTGACCAGGACCCGCTCGTCCTTCTCGGTGCGGGTGCGGATCTCGTGCACCAGGTCGTCGATCTGGCCCTTGGTTGGCTTGACCACGATCTCCGGGTCGACCAGACCGGTGGGCCGGATGACCTGCTCCACGAACTCGCCCTGGGTGCGGCCCAGCTCGTACTTGCCGGGGGTGGCCGACAGGTAGACGGCCTGGCCGATCCGGTCGGTGAACTCCTCCCACTTCAGCGGGCGGTTGTCCATCGCCGAGGGCAGCCGGAACCCGTGGTCGACCAGGGTGCGCTTGCGGCTCATGTCGCCCTCGTACATGCCGCCGATCTGCGGCACCGTCACGTGCGACTCGTCGATGACCAGCAGGAAGTCGTCGGGGAAGTAGTCGATGAGGCAGGCACCGGCCGAGCCGGCCGCCCGGCCGTCGATGTGCCGCGAGTAGTTCTCGATGCCCGAGCAGAACCCGACCTGGCGCATCATCTCGATATCGTAGGTGGTCCGCATGCGCAGCCGCTGGGCCTCCAGCAGCTTGCCCTGCTTGTCCAGCTCCGCCAGCCGGGCCTCCAGTTCGGCCTCGATGCCGCCGATCGCCCGCTCCATGCGCTCGGGGCCGGCCACGTAGTGCGTCGCCGGGAAGACGAAGAGCTCTTCGACCTCGCGGACCACCTCGCCGGTGAGCGGGTGCAGGTAGTACAGCCGCTCCACCTCGTCGCCGAACATCTCGATCCGGACGGCGAGCTCCTCGTAGACCGGGAAGATCTCGATGGTGTCGCCGCGCACCCGGAAGGTGCCGCGGGTGAAGGCCAGGTCGTTGCGGGTGTACTGCTCGGTGACCAGCGTGCGCAGCAGCTCGTCCCGGTCGCGCTCCTGGCCCAGGGAGATCTTCAGCGCCCGGTCCACGTACTCCTGCGGGGTGCCCAGGCCGTAGATGCAGGACACCGTGGACACCACGACCACGTCGCGCCGGGTGAGCAGGCTCTGGGTGGTGGAGTGCCGCAGCCGCTCGACCTCCTCGTTGATCGAGGAGTCCTTCTCGATGTAGGTGTCCGTCTGCGGGACGTAGGCCTCGGGCTGGTAGTAGTCGTAGTAGGAGACGAAGTACTCGACCGCGTTGTTGGGCAGCAGTTCCTTGAACTCGTTGGCCAGCTGGGCGGCCAGGGTCTTGTTCGGCGCCATGACCAGCGTCGGGCGCTGCACCTGCTCGATCAGCCAGGCGGTCGTGGCCGACTTGCCGGTGCCGGTGGCGCCCAGCAGCACGGTGTCCTTCTGGCCCGCCTTCACCGCCGCCGACAGCTCCGCGATCGCCGTCGGCTGGTCGCCGGCGGGCTGGTACTCGCTGATCACCTCGAAGGTGCCGCGGGTGGGTCGGAGGTCGGTCGTGGCGGTCACCCATCGAATGTAGGACGGGGTACCGACAATTCCACCCGGCCGACGGGGACGACCCCGGGCGCGGGTGGGACCACAGTGGCGTAACTACACGGATGTGACTTCCTCGGCCCAGGATCTTGCGCACGGCGAACGCCCTGCCTAGCGTGGGTGCCGCAGGACCGACGGAGACGTCGTCACCCGAGCCGCACGGCCCGCCCCGGCGGGGACCACGGACGGCCACGACGCTCCGGTACCACCCGGGTCACCCCGGGCACGGCCGGCTCCCGTCCCGCACCGCCCCGGCGACCTCGGTCGTCGGCCACGAAGCCCCTCCGGCCCGCGCCCGAGGGGCTTCGTCGCGTCCGGACCACCACACCCGGCGGACCCGGCCGGGCCACGGCAGACTCGTCCCGGGCCCGTCGTGACCCGATCGTCACCGGCCCCAGGTGTGGTGCCGGCGACCCGTGGGCACCGGCGCCCTGGCACGTCCGCTCCACCCGGCCCCGGACCCACCGCGGCCGCCCAGCGCAGGAGGAACACGACTTTCATGACCACCCAGGTCTGGCCAGGTACCGCCTACCCCCTCGGGGCGACCTACGACGGCACCGGCACGAACTTCGCGATCTTCAGCGAGGTGGCCGAGAAGGTCGAGCTGTGCCTGTTCGACGCCGACGGCACCGAGGAGCGCATCCGGCTGCCCGAGATGGACGCCTTCGTCTGGCACGCGTTCCTGCCCGGCGTCCAGCCCGGCCAGCGCTACGGCTTCCGCGTGCACGGCCCGTACGACCCCGAGCAGGGCCAGCGCTGCAACCCGAACAAGCTGCTGATGGACCCCTACGCGAAGGCCGTCGACGGCGGCATCGACTGGGACCCCTCGGTGTTCGGCTACGACTTCGAGACCAAGGAACGCAACGACGAGGACAGCGCGGCGCACATGCCCAAGTCCGTCGTCGTCAGCCCGTTCTTCGACTGGGGCAACGACCGGCTGCCGCGCATCCCGTACCACAAGTCGGTGATCTACGAGGCCCACGTCAAGGGCCTGACGATGACCCACCCGCGCATCCCCGAGGAGCTGCGCGGCACCTACGCCGGCATCGCGCACCCGGCGATCATCGAGCACCTCACCGACCTGGGCGTCACCGCCCTCGAGCTCATGCCCGTCCACGAGTTCGTGCAGGACGACACCCTGCAGCAGAAGGGCCTGCGCAACTACTGGGGCTACAACTCGATCGGGTTCTTCGCCCCGCACCACGAGTACGCCAGCAACCAGGACCCCGGCATGGCCGTGCAGGAGTTCAAGGGCATGGTCCGGGCCCTGCACGACGCCGGCATCGAGGTGATCCTCGACGTGGTCTACAACCACACCGCCGAGGGCAACCACAACGGCCCGACGCTGTCGTTCAAGGGCATCGACAACCAGGCCTACTACCGCCTGGTCGCCGACGACAAGCAGTTCTACATGGACACCACCGGCACCGGGAACTCGCTGAACGTCGCGAACCCGCAGTCGCTGCAGCTGATCATGGACTCGCTGCGCTACTGGGTCACCGAGATGCACGTCGACGGGTTCCGCTTCGACCTGGCCTCCACGCTGGCCCGTCAGTTCCACGAGGTCGACCGGCTGTCGGCGTTCTTCGACCTGGTGCACCAGGACCCGGTCGTCAGCCAGGTCAAGCTCATCGCCGAGCCCTGGGACATCGGCGACGGCGGCTACCAGGTCGGCAACTTCCCGTCGCTGTGGACGGAGTGGAACGGCAAGTACCGCGACACGGTCCGCGACTTCTGGCGCGGCGAGGACGCCACGGTCGGCGAGTTCGCCAGCCGGATCACCGGCTCGGCCGACCTCTACCAGCACTCGGGACGACGTCCGGTCGCCAGCATCAACTTCGTCACCGCCCACGACGGCTTCACCATCAACGACCTCGTCTCCTACAACGACAAGCACAACGAGGCCAACGGCGAGGACAACAACGACGGCGAGAGCCACAACCGCAGCTGGAACTGCGGCGTCGAGGGCGAGACCGACGACCCGGAGATCCTGGCCCTGCGCGCCCAGCAGCGCCGCAACTTCATCGCCACGCTGATGCTGAGCCAGGGCGTGCCGATGCTGCTGCACGGCGACGAGCTGGGCCGCAGCCAGGGCGGCAACAACAACGGCTACTGCCAGGACTCCGAGATCACCTGGATCGACTGGTCCGACGTGGACGAGGGCCTGGTCGAGTTCACCAAGCTGGTCACCCACCTGCGCCACGACCACCCGACCTTCCGCCGCCGCCGCTTCTTCAACGGCCGCCCGGTCGGCCGCGGCGAGGGCGACCCGGTGCCCGACATCGCCTGGCTGACCCCGGCCGGCGAGCTGATGACCGAGGAGGACTGGGACGCCCACTACGCCAAGAGCGTCGCGGTCTACCTCAACGGCAACGGGATCCGGTCCACCGACGAGCGCGGCGAGACCGTCACCGACGACTGCTTCATCCTCGCCTTCAACGCCTGGCACGAGGACATCGAGTTCACCCTGCCCAGCTCGGAGTACGCCCCGACCTGGACGGTCGTCGTCGACACCGCCGAGTTCGGCCCGGTCGAGCCCAACGAGAGCCAGGCCGGCGACGTCCTGACCGTCAAGGGCCGGGCCATGGTCGTCCTGCGCAGCGTCTCGTGACCACACCCACGGGGGACGCACGCCGGGGGGTGCCGTCGGGCACCTACCGCCTGCAGTTCCACGCCGACTTCACCCTGGACGACGGCGCCGCCGTGGTCGGCTACCTGGCCGACCTCGGGGTGAGCCACGCCTACGCCTCGCCGCTGCTGCGCTCGGCCGAGGGCTCCAACCACGGCTACGACACCACCGACCACGCGCACGTCGACGAGGCGCGCGGGGGCCGCCCGGCCCTCGAGCGCCTCGTCGCCGCGCTGCACGAGCGCGGCCTGGGCCTCGTGCTGGACCTGGTGCCCAACCACATGGGCGTGGACGACGCCCACGCCGCGCAGTGGTGGTGGTCGCTGCTCGAGCTGGGGCAGGACAGCCCGCACGCGCACGCCTTCGACGTCGACTGGGACTTCGGCGGCGGCCGGGTCCGGCTGCCGGTGCTGGGGTCGGCCGACGACCTGGCCGAGCTGTCGGTCTCCGACGGCGAGCTCCGCTACTACGAGCACCGCTTCCCGGTCGCCCCGGGCACCGACGGGGGCACCCCGCAGGAGGTGCACGACCGGCAGCACTACGAACTGGTCGACTGGCGCCGGGCCGACGCCGACCTGAACTACCGGCGGTTCTTCGCGATCAACACCCTGGCCGGGCTCCGGGTGGAGGACGAGCGGGTCTTCGAGGCCACCCACGCCCTGGTCCGCGAGATGCTGGCGGCCGGGTGGGTGGACGGGCTGCGGATCGACCACCCCGACGGCCTGGCCGACCCGGGGCAGTACCTGGACCGGCTGGCCGAGCTCAGCGGCCGCCGGTGGACCGTGGTGGAGAAGATCCTGGAGCCCGGCGAGGACCTGCCCGGGGGCTGGGCCACCGCCGGCACCACCGGCTACGACGCGCTGGCCGAGGTGGACGGCGTCCTGGTGGACCCGGCCGGCGAGCCGGCCCTCACCGCGCTGGACACCGAGGTCACCGGGCACCCGGTCGACTACGCCGAGCTCGTGCACGGCACCAAGCGCGAGGTCACCGACGGCATCCTCGGGTCCGAGGTCGCCCGGCTCGCGCGGCTGGTCGGTGACCTGCCCGGCGTCCCGGCCGAGCAGGTGAGCCAGGCGCTCGCCGAGCTGCTGGCCTGCTTCGACGTCTACCGCACCTACCTGCCCGCGGGCCGGGAACACCTGGACAGCACGGTCGCCGCCGTCCGGGAGCGCCGTCCCGACCTCACCGCCGCCGTCGACGGGCTGCACCCGCTGCTGGCCACCCCGCACACCGAGCTGGCCACCCGCTTCGAGCAGACGTCGGGCCCGGTCATGGCCAAGGGGGTGGAGGACAGCGCCTACTACCGCTGGTCCCGCTTCGTCGCGCTCAACGAGGTGGGCGGTGACCCCACCCGCTTCGGGTTGCCGGTCGCCGACTTCCACGCCGCGCAGGACCGGCGCGCGGAGCAGCGTGCGGCCTCGATGACGACGCTGTCCACCCACGACACCAAGCGCAGCGAGGACGTCCGGGCACGGCTGGCCGTGCTGGCCGAGCTGCCCGGTGAGTGGGCCGGTCTGGTGCGCGGCTGGCTGACCCGGCACCCGCTGGCCGACCGCCCGCTGGCCCACCAGGTCTGGCAGAACCTGGTCGGCGCGTGGCCGCTGACCCCCGAGCGGGCGCACGCCTACGCGGAGAAGGCGGCCCGCGAGGCCGGGACCTCGACCACCTACACCGCGGTCGACGAGGAGTTCGAGGCCTCGCTGCACGCGATGGTGGACGCCGCGTTCGAGGACCCGACGACCCGCGCCGAGATCGACGCCTTCGTCGAGCGGATCGCCCCGTACGGCTGGTCGAACTCGCTCGCCCAGAAGCTGCTGCAGCTGACCATGGCCGGCGTCCCGGACGTCTACCAGGGCACCGAGCTGTGGGACTTCTCCCTGGTGGACCCGGACAACCGCCGGCCGGTGGACTACGCGCAGCGTCGCGCGCTGCTCGCCGAGCTCGAGGCCGGCACCGTCCCGGCGGTCGACGCGACCGGCGCGGCCAAGCTGCTGGTGGTCTCGCGGGCGCTGCGGCACCGCCGGGACTCCCCCGAGGCGTTCGCCGGCTACACCGCGGTCGAGGTCGCCGGCCCGGCGGCCGACCACGCGGTGGCCTTCGACCGCGGCGGGGTCGTCACGGTCGCCACCCGGCTGCCGGTGCGGCTGGCCGCCGACGGCGGCTGGCGGGACACCGCGCTGCAGCTGCCGCACGGCGGCTGGCGCGACCTGCTCACCGGTACCCGGGTCGTCTCCGACGCCCGCGGCGCCCAGCTGGCCGAGGTGCTCGACGCACTCCCGGTCGCCCTCCTCGTGAAGGTCTGAAGAAGGACCATGAGCACCGAGCCGACCGAGTTCGCCGTCTGGGCGCCGCTGCCCCAGCAGGTCCGCCTGCAGCTGGACGGCGCCGTCCACGAGATGACCCGGGACGACGACGGGTGGTGGCGGGCGACCGTCCCCGCCGCGCCGGAGGCCGACTACGGCTTCCTGCTCGACGACACCACCCCCGCCCGACCGGACCCCCGAGGACGCCGCCAGCCCGACGGTGTGCACGGGCCGACCCGCCGCTTCGACCCCGCCGCGCACCGCTGGATGGACCGGGCCTGGACCGGGCGGCCGCTGGCCGGCGGCGTGGTCTACGAGCTGCACGTGGGCACGTTCACCGAGGCCGGCACCTTCGACGCGGCCGTCACCCGGCTGGACCACCTGGTGTCCCTCGGCGTCAGCTTCGTCGAGCTGCTGCCGGTGAACGGGTTCAACGGCACGCACAACTGGGGCTACGACGGCGTCGCCTGGTACGCCGTCCACGAGGGGTACGGCGGGCCGGCCGGCTACCAGCGGTTCGTCGACGCCTGCCACCAGCGCGGTCTCGCGGTCATCCAGGACGTCGTCTACAACCACCTGGGCCCGTCGGGGAACTACCTGCCCGAGTTCTTCCCGGTGTTCAGCGAGGGCGGTGCGAACACCTGGGGCGACTCGGTCAACCTGTCCGGGCCGCACTCCGACGAGGTGCGCCGGTACGTCATCGACAACGCGCTGATGTGGCTGCGGGACATGCACGTCGACGGCCTACGGCTGGACGCCGTGCACGCCCTGGTCGACGAGCGGGCCACCCACGTGCTCGAGGAGCTGGCGGCCGAGGTCGACGCGCTCAGCGTGACCGAGGGCCGACCGCTGACCCTGATCGCCGAGTCCGACCTCAACGACCCGCGGATGGTCACCCCGCGGGCCGCCGGCGGGCTCGGGCTCACCGCGCAGTGGAGCGACGACTTCCACCACTCGCTGCACGCCGTGCTCACCGGCGAGGGCCAGGGCTACTACCGGGACTTCGCCGAGGGCGGTCTGGCCGGGCTGGCCAAGGTGCTCACCGGCGCGTTCTTCCACGACGGGGCCTGGTCGTCGTTCCGCAAGCGGCACCACGGCCGCCCCGTGGACACCGACCGGCTGCCGGGCTGGAAGTTCCTGGCCTACCTGCAGGACCACGACCAGATCGGCAACCGGGCCACCGGGGACCGCATCTCGGCCGCCCTGTCCCCCGGCCTGCTCGCCGTCGGCGCCACCATCACGCTGACCAGCCCGTTCACCCCGATGCTCTTCATGGGCGAGGAGTGGGGCGCCGGCACGCCGTGGCAGTTCTTCACCAGCCACCCCGAGCCCGAGCTCGGCAAGGCGACCGCTGAGGGCAGGATCGGCGAGTTCGCCGAGCACGGCTGGGACGCCGCCGAGGTGCCCGACCCGCAGGACCCGGAGACGTTCACCCGCTCCAAGCTCGACTGGAGCGAGCTCGAGCAGCGGCCGCACGCCGACCTGCTGGCGCTGCACACGGCACTGCTCGCGCTGCGCCGGGCCCGCCCGGAGCTGGTGGACGCCGACCTGAGCCGGGTGCAGGTGGACTGGGACGACGCCGACCGCTGGCTGGTCGTGCACCGCGGCTCGCTGCGGGTGGTGGCCAACCTGTCCGGCGAGCCGCGGGAGGTCGACCTGGACCGGCCGGTGACCGACGTGCTGCTGGCCACCGGCGAGCTCCCCGAGGTCGACGGCGAGACGGTGACCCTGCCGGCCGAGTCCGCCGCGGTCCTGGCCACCCGCTGATGCGGGGCCTCCTCCCGCCCGGCGGGTCGCCGCTGGACGGGACCGCGCTGGCCGAGGCCTACCGGCCACCGGCCGGGCGGTGGGTGCGGGCCAACTTCGTGCACGCCCTCGACGGGGCGGCCAGCGTAGACGGCGCGTCCGCCGGGCTGGGGTCCGACGGCGACAAGCGGGTGTTCGACGTGCTGCGGGCCTGGGCGGACGCCGTCCTCGTCGGCCACGGCACGGCGGCGGCGGAGGGCTACGGCCCGGTCGACGGCGACGCCGGGGTGGTGCAGCTGCGGCGGGAGCTCGGCCGGCCAGCCGGGGCACCGGTCGTGGTGGTGAGCCGCCGGGCGTCGTTGGCGCCCGGCGACCGCCTGGCGATGCCCTCGACGTACCTGGTGACTTGCGGCAGCTCCGACGCCGACCAGCGGGTGGCCCTGGCCGCGGCCGGGGTCCACGTGCTGGTCTGCGGGGACGACGACGTCGACCTGCCCGCCGCCCTGGACGCGCTGGCCGCCGAGGGCCTGGAGCAGGTGCTCTGCGAGGGCGGCCCGGCGCTGTTCCGGTCGGCCGTCGCGGCGGGCGTGGTCGACGAGCTGTGCCTGACCACTGCCCCGCTGCTGGCCGGCGGCGCCCCGGGCGTGCTGGGCGACCGGGGGCTGCCCGAGCCCGCGCCGGTCCGGCTGACCCAGCTGCTGGAGGAGGACGGCGTCCTCTTCGCCCGGTACGCGCTCAGCCGCTGAGCTGGTCGCCCTCCACCGGGCCCGGTGCCGGTTCGCCGCCGTCGGCGGGGACGTCGGGAGCCGCGGTGGTGGGCGCCGGCTCGGTCCCGTCGTCGGCGCCGGATCCCCCGCCGAGCCACCCGGGCAGCGGCAGCGGGAACGGGAACGGCAACGACCACCCGCCGGGGGCGACGCTGGTCGACGGCGCCGCGGTGGGCGCAGCGGAGGTCCCGGCCGTCGGGGTGGTCCCCGCAGCGTCCGACGACGCCGCGGTCTCCTCGGGCACGGGGGTCGGGTCGGCGCCGGGAGCCGTCCCGGCGCTGGGGGTGGCTCCGGGGGTCGTGGACCACGTCGTCCGCCCCGGGGCACCCGCGGTCGGCACGGCGGAGGCCGACCCGGCGTCATCCACGCCGTCGGGGACCCCGGGCCGCTGGGTCATCGCGCCGGGCTGCCGGGTGGCGTCGGCCAGCGCCCCCGGACCCTGCACGTCGGCGGCCCCGGCCGCGGGCGCACCGGCCGGACCCGGGGTGCCGGCGACGGCCAGCACCGCCAGCACCACGCCGACCGGCACGACGGCCACCGCTGCCCACCGGCCGCGGTGCCGGTGCACCGGGCGCGGACCGACCAGCGGCCGGCGCCCGCCCGCCGGCCGCGGGCCCACCAGCGGGGCGCCGGCCGCCGGGTCGGGAGGAGGTGTGGCCATGCCTGCAGGTCCTCGTCGGGTCGGGATGGCCCGGTCGGGCCCGTCCAGCGCGAGGGTGCCACCGGGCGAGCACCCGGCGGCGGGATCGGGCCTGGTCAGAGCACCCCCGGGCCCGCTCCGGGCCGGCGCGGCGGCGGTTCGTGACCCTTCGTGGTCGGTGGCCAGGTCGGATCGCCGCCGGGCTGCTTGACTGCTGCGGTGGACCTGCCCGTGAACCCGCCGGTCAAGCCGATGCTCGCCAAGGCCGCCAAGGAGGTGCCCGAGGGCGACTTCTTCTACGAGCCCAAGTGGGACGGCTTCCGCTGCATCGTCTTCCGCGACGGCGACGAGGTGGAGCTGGGCAGCCGCAACGAGCGGCCGCTGACCCGGTACTTCCCCGAGGTGGTCGAGGCGGTCAAGGCCCAGCTGCCGGAGCGGTGCGTGCTCGACGGCGAGATCGTCGTCCCCCGCGGGGACCGGCTGCACTTCGAGTCCCTGCTGCAGCGGATCCACCCCGCCAAGTCACGGGTGGACAAGCTGGCCGCGGAGACCCCGGCGTCCTTCCTGGCCTTCGACGTCCTGGCACTCGGCGACGAGTCGCTGGTCGACCTGCCCTTCCGGGACCGGCAGGCCCGGCTGCGCGAGGCACTGGCCCACGTGCAGGCACCGGTCTACGTCACCACGCTGACCACCGACGCCGCCGTCGCCCGGCGGTGGTTCGAGGAGTTCGAGGGCGCCGGCCTGGACGGCGTCGTCGCCAAGCCCGGCGACGCGCCCTACTCCCCCGACCAGCGCACGATGACCAAGGTCAAGCACGTGCGCACCGCCGACGTCGTGGTCGCCGGGTTCCGCTGGCACAAGACGTCCACCCCGGAGGCACCGCTGGTCGGCTCGCTGCTGCTGGGCCTGCACCGGGACGGCGAGCTGCAGCACATCGGGGTGGCCGCCTCGTTCACCACCAAGCGCCGCGCCGAGCTGGTCGAGGAGCTCGAGCCCTACCGGCTCACCGACCTCGACGCCCATCCCTGGGGCGCCTGGGCCAACGCGCAGGCGGAGTGGTCCGAGGGCCACCCCGGCCAACGGATGCCCGGTGCGCAGAGCCGGTGGAACGCCGGCAAGGACCTGTCCTGGGTGCCGCTGCGGCCCGAGCTGGTGGTGGAGATCCGGTACGACCAGCTCGAGGGCGAGCGGCTGCGGCACACCGGGCAGTTCCAGCGGTGGCGCCCGGACAAGGACGCCGCCGACTGCACCTACGACCAGCTCGACATCCCGGTCAGCTACGACCTCGGGGAGGTCCTCGGCGGTCGAGCGGAGGGGTGAGCGGAGGTTGAGAGCCTGACCACCTGGGGCTGCCGGGACGGGCGTGACGGCCCGGGCCCTCCTAGGGTGGTTCCCCGTGACCGCTGTCCCCCGTCGTCCCGCCGTCCTGGTGGCGCTGCTCTCCGTCGTCCTCGTCGTGCTGTCGGCCTGCTCCTCCGGCGACTCCGCCGACGAGGCCGCGACCAGCTCGTCGGCCGCCTCGGCCACCCCGACCGAGACCCCGGTGCAGCCGGTCGAGTGGACCGACTGCACCGCCGACATCGCGCCGATCATCGCCGGGCGCCCCGGTGCGGACCGGCCGCTGACCTTCGGCTGCGGGCAGATCGAGGTCCCGCTGAGCTATGACGACCCGACCGGCCCGACCCTGTCGCTGTTCGCCGTCCGTGCGGTCTCGGGCACCCAGACCGACCGGATCGGGTCGCTGGTGGTCAACCCCGGCGGGCCGGGCCTGTCGGCCACCGACGCGGCCGTGCAGTCCGCGCTGACGCTGCCCGACGCCGTCGTGGGCCGCTTCGACGTGGTCGGGGTGGACCCGCGCGGGGTGGGGCTGTCCCAGCCGGTGGAGTGCATCTCCGACGGCACCAAGGACGAGATCACCGCCGCCGAGCCCCGACCCAGCACCGCCGACGAGCTGGACGCCGCCTTCGCCCTCGCCGACGACGTCGCGCAGGGCTGCGCGGACACCTACGGCGCCGGGCTCGGTGCGTTCTCCACCGTCGACTCCGCCCGGGACCTCGACCGGGTGCGCCAGGCCGTCGGCGACACCCAGCTGACCTACCTGGGCTACAGCTACGGCACCACGCTGGGCTCCACCTACGCCGAGCTGTTCCCGGGCCAGGTGCGGGCGCTGGTGCTCGACGGCGCCGTGGACCCCGAGGCCGACCCCCAGGAGGCCGCCGAGGCGCAGGCGCAGGGCTTCGAGGCCGCCTTCGACGCCTTCGCGGCCAACTGCACGGCCCTGGTGGGCGGCTGCCCGGTCGGCGCTGACCCGCGCACGTTCGTCAACGACCTGCTCACCCAGGCCGAGACCACCCCGATCCCCAGCAGCCGGGAGGGCGAGACCCGGCAGGCGACGCCCGGCCTGGTGCTGGCCGCCGTCCGGTCCGCCCTCTACAACCCCGCCGCCTGGCCGCAGCTGGCCCAGTCGCTGGCCGCCGCGCAGGCCGGGGACGCAGCCGGCGTGCTGACCCTGGCCGACACCTTCACCGGGCGCGGCGAGGACGGCAGCTACACCAACACGATCGACGCCAACCTCACGGTCAGCTGCTCGGACACCGAGGAGACCTACTCCCAGGACGACGTCCGGGCGCTGGTCGCCGACTGGGGCACCCGCTACCCGCTGTTCGGCGCGGACTCGGCGCTGTCGCTCTACACCTGCACGCCGTGGGAGGCCCCGCGCACCCCGCTGCCCGAGCGCAACGCCGAGGGCGCCGCGCCGATCCTGGTCGTCGGCACGCAGGGCGACCCGGTCACCCCGCTGCCCGGCGCCGTCGACATGGCCGAGGACCTCACCTCGGGCGTGCTGCTGACCTGGCAGGGCAGCGGGCACACCGCCTACCCGAAGACCGAGTGCGTGACGACGGCCGTGGACTCCTACCTGGTGGACCTGGCCGCGCCGGCAGCCGACCTGACCTGCCCCGCCTGAGCCCCTAGGGTCGCGCCCATGGCCAGCAGCAAGGACGCCGTGGTGCTCGACGTGGACGGGCGGGAGATCCGGGTCTCCAGCCCGGGCCGGGTGGTCTACGACGCCACGGACACCACCCCGCAGGTGACCAAGCTGCAGGTGTGCGAGTACGTCGCCGCCGTCTCCGGCCCGATGCTCCGGGCGCTGGGCGACCGCCCCACGGCCATGGAGCGCTGGCCGGACGGCTGGCACGAGGGCATGCGGCTGGCCACCGGCCCGCGCGACCCGGACGCCGACGGCTTCTACCAGAAGCGGCTGCCCAAGGGCGCCCCCGACTGGATCGAGACGGCCCGGATCACCTTCCCCAGCGGCCGGACGGCGGACGAGCTGTGCCCCACCGAGGCGGCGCACCTGGTGTGGGCCGCCCAGATGGGCACGCTGACCTTCCACCCGTGGCCGGTGCGCCGTCCCGACGTCGACCACCCCGACGAGCTGCGGATCGACCTGGACCCGCAGCCGGGCACCACGTTCGCCGACGTCCGCCGGGTCGCCGACACCACCCGGGAGCTGCTGGCCGAGCTCGGGATCCGCGGCTACGCCAAGACCAGCGGCAACCGGGGCGTGCACGTCTACGTCCGGATCCGCCCCGAGCACTCCTTCGAGGACGTCCGGCACGCCGCCATCGGGCTGGGCCGCGAGCTCGAGCGCCGGGACGACGGCGTCACCACCGCCTGGTGGAAGGAGGAGCGCGGCGAGCGGGTGTTCGTGGACTTGAACCAGAACAACCGGGACCGCACCATCGCCGGCGCCTGGAGCCTGCGGGCCCGCCCGGGCGCCCCGGTCAGCACCCCGGTCACCTGGGCGCAGCTGGCCGAGGTGGACGACCCCGCCGTGCTCAACATCCACACCGTGCCCGAGCGGCTGGCCGACGGCGATCCCTGGGCCGACGTGGACGACGTCGCGCACGACCTCGCCCCGCTGCTGGAGCTGTGGGAGACCCTGCCCGGCGGGGAGCTGAACTTCCCGCCGGACTACCCGAAGATGCCCGGCGAGCCCCCGCGGGTGCAGCCCAGCAAGAAGGTCCAGGCCCACTGGGACGGCGACGGGAACCGCGTCACGGACCCCGCGGACGGTGCCGACACACCCGCGTGAGGGGTGCCGTGCTCGCGCCGCTGGACACGTGTGGTTAGTGTTCAGTCGTCGGGAAGGCTCTGTAAGTGGCAGGACCCCGACGTACGACCTCAGCTAGGAGCGAGCAATGCCCGAAGGAACAGTGAAGTGGTTCAACGCCGAGAAGGGGTTCGGCTTTGCCACCCCCGATGGCGGCGGCCCGGACGTCTTCGTCCACTACTCGGCGATTCAGACCAGCGGGTACCGCTCGCTCGATGAGGGCCAGCGCATCTCGTTCGACGTCGAGCAGGGCCAGAAGGGCCCGCAGGCTGCGAACGTCAACCCGGTCTGATCTCTGACCGGCGGCTGACCTCAGCCACCTGAACCACCGGCAGCGCCCCTCGACCTCCGGGTCGCGGGGCGCTGTCGCGTTCTCGCCTAGTGCGCCCGGGGGACGTAGCCGCCGATGAGCGCCGACATCAGCAGGGCACCGGCGTCGGGGCCCACCGCGGTCGCCGCGTCGGCCAGCGCCCGCCAGCGGTCCCGTTCCACCTCGGTGGCGGCCCCCGCTGCCCGGGCGGCCAGCTGCTCGCCGAGGCGCTCCCACTCCGACTGCGGGGTCGGCCAGAGCCCGGTCAGCCGGCGGGCCTCCCCGGAGATGCCGGTGATCCGGACGACGTCGCCGGCCACGTTCGTCAGCGCCGCCACGTAGCCGGTGTCTACCAGCCCGCGGACGGCGGCGACCACCTGCGGCCGGGGCAGGCCGCTGGCCGGGACGACCTGGCCGAGGTAGGGCGCTCCACCGTGCGCAGGGCTGTCCACGAGCCGGGCGACGGCACGCAGGACGGGCAGATCACGGGTGAACCAGGAGTCGGGCAGCAAGTCGGGCACCGGACCACGTTACGGGGTCCTGCTGTGCAACCCGGACCGTGAGCACCGGTCATGACCACGGCGAAGAAAGTCACCTGCTGTTCATGGACCCGGACACAGCGCGCTGACAGGATCGGCACATCCCCCGCTCGGCAACCGCCGCCCCCGTGCGGCCGCGAGGAGAACCGTGACCACGAGCAGAACGGCGCCGGTCCTCGGCGCCGCCGTGTGTGCCCTGGTGGTCGGTGGGCTGGCCACGGCCGCCCCGGCCGCCGCCGCGCCCACCGACGCCCGCATCACCGAGATCCACTACGACAACGCCGGTGACGACGTCGGGGAGGCCGTCGAGATCACCGCACCGGCCGCCGCCGACCTGACCGGCCTGTCGGTGGTCCTCTACAACGGCGGCTCCATCTCCGCCCAGGCGGCCGCCGCGGTCACCTACGGGTCCCCCGCCGCCGTCCCCGCGTCGTCCTCGGGCGTCGCGGTGGTCAGCTACCCCGCCAACGGGCTGCAGAACGGCTCCCCGGACGGCATCGCCCTCCTAGCCGCCGACGGCACCGTCCTCCAGTTCCTGTCCTACGAGGGCGTGCTGACCGCATCGAACGGCCCGGCCGCCGGTCTCACCAGCACCGACATCGGCGTCGCCGAGCCGTCGAGCACCCCGATCGGCCAGTCGCTCCAGCTCGTCGGGGGGACCTGGACCGGTCCGTCGACGTCCACCTTCGGCGGCGGCACCACCCCCGACCCCGAGCCCGAGCCGGAGGCGCCGGCCTGCGAGGCGACCGCGGTCCCCGTCGGCAGCGTGCAGGGCAACAGCGCCACCAGCCCGGTGGCCGGCAGCCCGGTCACCGTGCGCGGCACCGTCGTCGCCGACCTGCAGGACGGCGGGTTCCAGGGCTTCCACGTGCAGGACGCCGGGGACGGCGACCCCGCCACCTCCGACGCCGTCTTCGTCTACGCCCCCGGCGGCGATCCGGTCTCCCTCGGCGACGTCGTGACCGTCACCGGCACGGCGACCGAGTTCCCCGCCGCCGACCCGCTCTCGGTCACCCAGCTCGCCGACGCGGCCTACGCCGTCTGCGGCACCGCGGAGCTGCCCGCCCCGGCCACCCTGCCTATGCCCAGCACCGACGCCGAGCGCGAGGCCCTCGAGGGCATGCTCGTCGCCCCCGCCGACGACCTGACCGTCTCCGAGCTGTTCGACCTCACCAGCTTCGGCGAGGTGCTGCTGTCCTCGGGCGGCCGGCTGCTGTCCCCCACCCAGGCCGCCGAGCCCGGTGCCGCGGCCGCAGCGGTCGCCGCGGAGAACACCACCCGGTCGATCACCCTGGACGACGGGTCCTCCGCCCGCCTCGCCCAGGGCACCGTGCCGCCCTACCTCGCCCCCGGTGACCCGGTGCGGATCGGCGACACCGCCCAGCTCGGCCCGGTCGTGCTCGGCGCCGGGTTCGGCAGCTGGCGGCTGCAGCCGGCCGCCGGGGCGCCGGACACCACGTTCGCCCCGACCAACCCGCGCACCCCGGCGCCGGCCCCGGTCGGCGGCGACCTGCGGGTGGCCGACTACAACGTCCTGAACTACTTCGTCACCTTCGGCGGGGAGTCCCGCGGGGCCACCAGCCCGGCCGAGCTCGCCCAGCAGCAGGCCAAGATCGTCGCCGGCCTGCAGGCGTTGGACGCCGACGTGATCACCCTCCACGAGATCGAGAACTCGGCGGTCACCACGCCGGCGACGCCGTACGCGGCGGTGGAGACGCTGATCGCCGCCCTGGAGGCCGTGGACGGGCGCGACTGGGACTACGCCCGGGCGCACGAGGACGGCGACGTCATCACCAACGCGGTCATCCACCGCACCGACGTCGTCACCCCGGTCGGCGACCCGGTGGCCTACACCAGCCCGACCTTCGACAACGCCCGCAGCCCGATCGCGCAGACCTTCGCGACGGTCGAGGGCGGCGAGGTGTTCACGGTGGTGGCCAACCACCTGAAGTCCAAGGGCAGCGCCTGCGCGACCGGCAACGACACCTCGGTGGGCGGTCCGGGCAACTGCAACGCCGACCGGACGGCGCAGGCCACCGAGCTGGTCGCCTTCGCCCAGCAACTGGCTGCCAGCACCGGTGACCCGGACGTCCTGCTGACCGGGGACTTCAACTCCTACCGGTACGAGGACCCGCTGGACGTCGTCCGCGACGCCGGCTACACCGAGCTGGGCGAGAGCTTCGCCCCCGACGAGTACAGCTACGTCTTCGACGGCGGCTCGGGGTCCCTGGACCACGTCTTCGCCACCGCCTCGCTGGCCTCGCAGGTGACCGGGCTGACCGTGTGGGAGACCAACGCGGTCGAGTCCTTCGCCTACGAGTACGACTCCGGCGTCGACCCGCTGTACGCCGCGGACCCCTACCGGGCCAGCGACCACAACCCGACGGTCATCGGGCTGTCGCTGGACACCCCGGCCACCGCGGCGGTGTCGGAGCCTCGACCGTTCCGCGGTGACCGGGTGACCGTCAGCGGCACCGGGTTCGCCCCCGGCGAGCGGGTCTCGGTGACCATCGGCGGCCGGCAGGTCGGCACCGCCACCGCCGACGACACCGGCGCGGTCAGCCTCCGCCCGCGGGTGCCGGTGCTGCTCGGCGCCGGCGACCAGGCCGTCGTCCTGACCGGGACGTCCGGGGACACCGCCACGACGTCCATCACCCTGCGCACCCTCTGGCAGGAGCTGCTGGACCGCCTCCGGCAGCTGATCGGCTGACTCACCGACCGGGCCGCCACCCCC